>NZ_JABSPU010000149.1 GCF_013214815.1 Gilvibacter sp. | reverse complement strand
TATAGATCCGATCTTGGCCGTTACTATAAACTGTTCGCTCTGCTCAGCACTAGTTTTAAAGCGTTCAATAGGTTCCTTCCAATTGTGAAGAGAGAGATCAAACTTCCCCCAATGGATGGGAAACAACATCTTGGCCTGCAGATCAATTCCTGCTTGTACAGACTGCTCTGGGAACATATGAATCTCCGCCCAGCCACTGTTATAAGCGCCGTTCTCAATGAAAGCAATATCAAAAGGCCCGTATTTTGCGCCGATCTTGGCAAAGTCCTCTGTATAACCAGAATCACCGGTTAAGTAGATGTTTTGACTGCTTCCCTTAACGATCCAGCTCCCCCAAAGGGTAGAGGCTCTGTTGAAGATCCCACGTCCAGAAAAGTGACGCGAAGACGTAAAGGTGAATTTCACCCCTTTAAAGCGCTGCTCTTGATACCAATCAAATTCCTGAACCTTTTCATAAGCAACACCCCATTTCAGTAAATGTGCCTTAATGCCCAGAGGCACCAAATACTGCTTCACCATGGGGTCCATTTCCTTGATGGCCTTCATGTCCAAATGGTCATAATGATCGTGAGAGATCAAAACTACATCAATTTCAGGAAGCTCCGCTATGGTAGGACGCTCGCCCAAAGGGAAAGGCTTCCCTGCAAAAAAGACTGGTGACGCACGATAATAAACAGGATCAATAATGACGTTGGTGCCATCTACATTCATCATAATGGTAGAATGCCCAAACCAAGCAAAACTGCCGGGAGTAAATTGCGTTTTGTCAAACTTTAAACTCGGCAATGGCTGCTGTGGATTCTTGCCTTTAGGAGGGGCCAATGAGCCTAGCATATTAGTTTGCGTATCGGGCCAAGCCAAACTGTCCTTTGTAGAGGTCATGACCTGAGTGGCTTCTTTATTGAGGAACTTCTTGCCGTCATATTGGGCCTCAATGGCCAGTTTAGCCATCAGGCTACGGTCTGGGTTCGCTCCAAATACAGGATCAATCTGTATATAAAGCAATACAATAAGCACTAAGCCTACAAGGATTCCGAGGGTCCATAAAAGCATACGCAGCAGTTTTTTAAAGATTCTTTTGATCATGGTTTTAGTTTTAACCAGCTGATGCAAAGATCATAAAGATTCTAAAGGTGCAATTATACTTTTTACTGATGTGGCTGTTATTCACAGTAGTTATAACGCCTCGTGAAGCGGCACTGCGCTTACTTCACGACCGCGCTCTTCGCAGTACGCGGTACTTTGCTGCGATCGCTGGCGCGAGACGGATAAGCTATTAAAGCTAGCGCATAAAAAAAGGGAAACAACTTGTGCTGTTTCCCTTTTTAGTCCGGGTCATTTACTAATTCCATTATTCTAGGTAATAAATTTCATAGTTGTTCAAAAACCTGGAGCCTCGATTTCTATAGGCTTCTATGATGAATCTTCTCGACTCCAGTAGGTGTTTGTTTACTAACTTTTTCATTGTGATAACTGTTTGATGTGATGCGCTGTCTAAATCGCTATTAGCGACTGTAGTTCCTGTAATTGGACCATTGTACTCCTTTGCTGCTGATTCCTGTTGAGAAATAACGTCCTGTTCTTTTTGTGGTGATTGATGAGTTCATAACTGTTCGATTTTTGATTTAATTGATTTGATGAATTTTTGATTGATGTTTTGGTGCTTTTTAGCGGCTGTGGTTTCTGTAAGCTGACCATTGCACG
>NZ_JABSPU010000148.1 GCF_013214815.1 Gilvibacter sp. | reverse complement strand
CTATCTTTATTATCAATACTGGGAGAGCATTCAACCACTCGTGTGTATATTCCTATCCAAGAGTTTGCTTGACAAATATAACTCATGGACACTTCGTCGCATTTCCAACCTCTTTTAAACTATGCCTTACCCATAAGTGCTGAAATACCTACTATGATTGTATTCTAGAAAAGTGAATTTAAAGGAGAAAAATCATGCAATCATGGGCAGCAGAAGAACTAAAATACACTAATTTACCGGACAAACGATTAAACCAAAGATTGATAAAAATTGTGGAACAAGCAAGTGCGCAACCTGAGGCAAGTGTCCCTCAAGCAAGTGGTGATTGGGCGAATACCAAAGCCACTTATTATTTCTGGAATTCAGAAAGGTTTAGCAGTGAGGATATAATTGATGGTCATCGACGCTCAACAGCACAAAGAGCTTCACAGGAGGATGTAATCCTAGCGATACAAGATACCAGTGACTTTAATTTTACTCATCATAAGGGCAAGACTTGGGACAAAGGCTTTGGACAAACTTGTTCTCAAAAATATGTTAGAGGATTAAAAGTCCATTCAACCCTGGCAGTCAGTTCACAAGGAGTTCCATTAGGAATTTTAGACTTACAAATCTGGACCAGAGAGCCCAATAAAAAGCCCAATAAAAAGCGCAAGAAAAAGAAATCAAAAGGTAGTACCAGTCTTTTCAATAAAGAAAGTAAAAGATGGCTCAGAGGATTAGTTGATGCTGAATTAGCCATTCCATCAACGAACAAGATAGTCACGATTGCTGATAGAGAAGGTGACATGTATGAGCTGTTTGCTTTGGTAATACTACCCAACTCGGAATTATTAATTCGAGCTAACCACAATCGTCGTGTCAATCATGAGATGAAATATCTCAGAGAATCTATCTCTCAAGCTCCAGAGGCAGGAACATTAAAGGTTTCTGTGCCCAAAAAAGATGGTCAACCTCTCAGAGAAGCCACTTTGAGCATTCGTTATGGAATGTTAACCATCTCTGCTCCCAACAATCTTTCTCAAGGAAATAACCGATCACCGATTACTTTGAATGTGATTTCTGCTGTGGAAGAGAATTTCGCCGAGGGAGTCAAACCGATTAATTGGCTTTTACTGACTACAAAAGAGGTGGACAATTTTGAGGATGCTGTTAGTTGTATTCGTTGGTACACTTATCGTTGGCTGATCGAGCGTTACCATTATGTTCTCAAAAGTGGTTGCGGCGTTGAAAAACTGCAACTGGAAACAGCACAACGGATTAAGAAAGCTTTAGCTACTTATGCGCTCGTAGCTTGGAGATTACTCTGGCTCACTTATCATGGTCGAGAAAATCCGCAACTCAAGAGTGATACAGTTTTAGAGCAACATGAATGGCAATCTCTTTACTGTCATTTCCATTGTACTTCTATCGCTCCAGCTCAACCTCCTTCCCTTAAACAAGCTATGGTTTGGATTGCCAAATTGGGAGGATTTTTAGGAAGGAAAAATGATGGTGAACCAGGTGTCAAAAGTCTTTGGAGGGGCTTGAAACGTTTACATGATATTGCTTCAACTTGGAAATTGGCACATTCCTTTACCTCTATAGCTTGTGAGAGTTATGGGTAAAGCATAGATCTCCTGATGCATTAAGAACAGTAGCTTCAACTCTTTCTACATTGCCATTCTCTAACTCTACAGGTACAACCTGAATATTTAAATCATTATCCATTGTTTGATATA
>NZ_JABSPU010000147.1 GCF_013214815.1 Gilvibacter sp. | reverse complement strand
TTTGTTGAAATTGTTTGCGGGCTTTAGCTTCATTTTCTCTAAGGACATAATAGTCTACATCCAGTTTTCCAGCTTCTCCGGCATAGTCTTCTCCAAAATGGACGTAATCTCCAATATTGACGTTTATTCCGTAGTTGTTGATGGGATTCACTACTTGCCAAGTCCAGGTCTTGGTAGTCGCGGTGCTGTCCACTTTGATCAAACGGCCGTTAGAGACGTCCATTAGGTCTTTGGGAGTAGTTACGCTAATAATGGTCCCTTGATCGGGCTCATCATAAGGATGGTCCTTATTGGGCCACCAAATACTGGCACCAATTCCTTGGTTTGCGTTGGCCACAAAAGGCTTTCCGTTGCTATCTTGGGTAAACACAAAACCGCCATCCCAAGGTGGATTTTTTGCGATACGCGGGTTTCCGCTAAAGAAAACAGTGAGCTTTTCTTCTTTGCCCGGCTTCATTTTCTTTTTAAGCTGAATGAAATGCGCAATGCCTTCTGAGGTCCATTCAAGCTCTTTCCCGTTTTGAACAACCTTGTCAATACGCATAGGCTCTTGCAGATCCAGTTGTAATCGATCTGCGTTTTCCAATACTTTATAAGTAATGGTATTGGAGCCAGAAAGGCTTTGGTTGTTAATGTCTACGGTGACATCCAGCTGGTAATGCTGTAAGTCCCACCAAGCGCGCTCGGCAGTGATCTGTCCTCTTAAAGAATCTTGACGCGTATAATTTTGACCAAATGAAATGCTGCAGATCAGCAGTAAAAAAAGAAACCGATAATTCATCTAACGAATGATTTTATTGGGAAATACAACCTCACTTTCGTGCCCATCGGCACCTACGGCTGCAACTCCGAAGAAATAATTGTCAATAACAATGCCATCTAAGGTTGCACTATTGCCTTCTGTAACAATTCGGGCATTGTCCCATGTGGGTGAGGTAGTGTCTCGCCAATAGATCTTATAGGCCACCGCACCTTCAACGGCAGACCATTCTAAACGAGCACTGGCCTCTACAATACCGCCAATACCTACTTCTTTAGGTGCGGGTGGCGCCCAAGCCAAGCTAGCTAAGTTTATGGCGTTTACTGCAGTAAGCTTTTTGGCGTAAGGAAAATTCACATGTTCAAAAGTATCTCCGTAGGCTATTCCGTCTTCCACTCGGATGTCTTGGTGCTGTTGCGTGTAATTCTCATGGGCTTCCATGATGCGGATACCCGCAAATCCAGCATCGTTAAAAGGACGGTGATGTCCGCCACGCCCAAAACGATCCAAACGGTAAACCATCATCGGATTCATTTCTGGCATATAGGATTTGGTAGTCTTATATACATAACGAGCTAACTGACGGGAGATCCCATCAACTTCTCCGCCGTAAAAACGCATAGCGCGCAGTCTGCGTGCATCTGGCTCTGGCGGATAGGGCTCGCTAAAAATTCTGAAGGTTCTGTTGTCAACTACGCCGTCAACCCCAGTGATGTTTCCAATCATATCGTTGTTAAAGACTCCAATGATCTCCCAGCCTTTCTCTTTGGCATAAGCCGCTAGGCCTTTTCCTCCGTAGAGGCCTTGTTCTTCTCCACTAAGACCCACATAAATAATGCTGTTTTCAAAACTGTATTTGGAAAGCACACGTGCAGCTTCTAAGGCACCAGCCATTCCTGTGGCATTGTCATTGGCTCCTGGGGAGTCCGAAGTAAAATCGTTGGGATCACTTACACGAGAATCTATATCCCCGCTCATAATGATGAATCGGTTGGGGAATTTGGTTCCGCGTTGAATCTCTA
>NZ_JABSPU010000146.1 GCF_013214815.1 Gilvibacter sp. | reverse complement strand
TTACATCACTGACATTTCCTGGGGCCGCATCAGCCACCCAAGCGAAGTACTGGCACTCAACCAGAAAATCAATGTTGTTGTACTCGACTTCGACGAGAACAAGAAGCGGATTTCTCTTGGCCTGAAGCAACTGCAGCCACATCCGTGGGAGGTATTACCTGGCGACCTTGGCGAAGGTTCTACCGCTAAAGGTAAGATCGTAAACATTGAAGACTACGGTGCATTCCTTGAAATACAACCTGGTGTAGAAGGGCTTATCCACGTTTCTGAGGTAAGCTGGAGTAATCAGCCAATCAATGCACGGGAGTACTTCAAACTGAATCAGGAGTACGAAGCGAAGATTGTTACCATTGACCGTGAGGATCGTAAGATGTCGCTTTCTATCAAGCAGCTATCTAAGGACCCTTGGAGTGAGATTGAAAACAACTTCCCTGAAGGCAGCCGCCACAGCGGAGAAGTTAAAAACCTTACCCCATATGGTGTTTTTGTTGAGCTTGAGGAAGGTATCGGTGGTATGATCCACATCTCTGATCTTTCATGGACTAAGCGTTTCTCTCATCCTTCTGAGTTCACAAAAGTGGGAGAGAGCATCGATATTATGATCCTCGAAATCGACAAGGACAACCGCAAATTGTCTCTTGGCCACAAGCAACTGGAAGAAAACCCATGGGATACTTTCGAAAATGTATTCCCTGTAGGCTCTTACCACGAAGGAACAATTGTACGCCGGGATGATCGTGGTGCTATTGTTCAAATGCCTTATGGCCTTGAAGCTTTCGCACCAATTAAGCACATCCGTAAAGAGGATGGACAGTTGGCCGAAGTTGACGAAACACTAACCGTTAAAGTGATTGAGTTCAACCGCGATGATAAGCGAATTCTTGTTTCTCACATGCGCTATCTTGACGATATTCGCCGCGAAGCGAAAGACGAAGTACGCAAAGAAAAGCAGGAGGAGCGCAAGCAAACTCGTCAGGCAATCAAGAAACAGCAATCTACAGTTGAAAAGTCTACGCTGGGTGATCTGGACGTATTCAGCCAACTAAAAGATCAGCTGGAAGACAATGACGACAGTGATAGCTAAAAATGAAATAGTGCTTTATTAAAGCCATTTCAACTTTATAGAATTGATTAGGTCTGTTGCCGTAAAGGCAGCAGACCTTTTTTGTATTTTCTTTTATTTGGTATTTTAGAGCAGGTACGCTATTTAAACACTGCTTTTCCCTAAAAAACCAAGCATTATGGACGCTGTAAAAAACATTACCGAATTATTAGCGCTAATCATTTACATCTTTATTTCTGGGCAGCTCTACGCCCAAGAGCAACCAATGGATCTCAATGAGATCTATCCACCCGATAGATTACTGAACCAACAGAGCTTAATCAAATACGGAGAGGATATCAAGAAGATGTTGACAGACAATCGGTTTCCAGAAGCATTAGAACATGTAGATCATTATTTTTACCCCCAGTTAACCCATTATAGCGAAACCTTCCCTGAAGCTCTAACTTCCACTTTGGTTTGGGTCAACCATATTTATTCCACCTCCTCTTCTCATTCCGGCAAATCGACTCAAACAGGAGAAATGTATTTATCTCTGGTCGAACAACACCCGAATCAATTCAAACCTGAGGAGAAATTTAATGTCCTTTGGCGAACGGGTATAGCATATCGTAAGATTTCAAAACTTGAGAAAAGCCAAACTCTAATTGATAACGGATTTAAGCTCCTTAATGATTGTGAACTGCTCAATGAGGCAGAGTTAAAAGGATATCTATTTATTTCATCTGCAAATTTAAGATTAGAGGCAGGAAGACTATCAGAAGCCAAAACAGACCTGGACAGTGCTAAAAACTATTGTAGCTC
>NZ_JABSPU010000145.1 GCF_013214815.1 Gilvibacter sp. | reverse complement strand
TCTATCTTGGACATGGATTGGCATACGCTCTCCGCTGATGAAGACTTGAAAGACGCCGACGCTTTTGAAGCAGCTGCCATGGAGAGAATTAGTATCATTGATCAAATTGTACCGAGGTACAGAAGTACTTATTTCTCACACATCTTCGCAGGTGGATATGCTGCGGGATACTACAGCTACGTTCACTCTGCGGTATTGGATTCTGACGGATTTGAGGCATTTAAAGAAACTGGAGACGTGTTCAATCCTGAGCTAGCCGCTTTGTTGAGACAGCACGTTTATGAAAAAGGTTCTACTGAAGAAGCCATGGAGCTTTACAAGCAATTCCGTGGTAGAGAACCTAGAATTGAGGCCCTTCTGAAGGTTAGAGGTCTTGATGGCTCTGACGACTAATTTTTGAAATTGATCTAGAAAGCCGATCCTTTTGGGGTCGGCTTTTTTCAAATCTATAATATCCGCTCAGCGTGCTCAAAACGCATCGCGGTAGCAGAAAAAGAAAACTGTCATTCCCTGATATAGGTTGACCGTTTTAAAAGAGTAAAAACAAATGCTTAAAAACGGTAAACGTATCTCTCAACGAAGGAGATACACAGAAGATTTCAAGAAAAAAGTTGTTCAGGACTTCGAGAGCGGTAAATGTGGTATTTTAGAGTTGGAGAGGATGTATTCTATCCCTAATACATCTATCTATCGCTGGGTTTACAAGTACTCCAGGTTCAATGAAAGAGACATTCAAGTAGTAGAGATGAAAGACAGTCAATCGGAAAAGATCAAACAAATGGAAGCTCGTATCAAAGAGCTGGAAAGAGCAGTAGGTCAAAAACAGATGAACATTGATTTTTTGGAGAAGATGATTGAACTAGCCGATGATCATTATAAGATTGACATCAAAAAAAATTCCAACACCCCACACTCTGGTGGTTCCAAGACCACAAAGAAGAAATAGACTTTAGTCTCAATAGCCTTTATCGGGTTGTTGGTGTGAGCAAGAAAGCTGTGCATCAAAGCAGACATCGGCAAAGTATGTTCGATAAAGAACTTGAGGACTTAGTCATTCAAGTAGATCTCATTAGAAGAGATCACCCAGGATGTGGGGTAGAAAAAATGTATCAAACCTTGAAGCCTAAGCGGATGGAACGAGATAAGTTTTGTGAGATTTTCATGGAGTTAGGTTATCGCGTCAGAAGAATGAAGAACTATCATCGGACCACTATACCTGCTTCATATAATTACCCAAACTTGATTGAAGGCATGGAAGTAACACGACCGTACCAAGTGCTGCAAAGCGACATTACCTACTTCGATATCAAAGGAAGGTTCTATTATTTAGTATTCATCATTGATGTATACACAAGAGAAATATTGGGCTATAATGTTGGTGATAACATGAGAACCGAATGCAATATCAAAGCTCTGAAAATGGCACTAAGTAAAATACCAGAAGAACAACGGGAAGGGATGGTTCATCACTCTGATCGAGGAGCACAATATAGCAGCAATGCTTATGTTAAAATGCTGAAGAACTCAGGCGTAATGGTGAGTATGGGGTTAAAAGCTCAGGACAACGCTTATGCTGAAAGAGTCAATGGAATCATCAAAAATGAATATCTCAAAAGATGGAGAGTGCATAGCTTTAGGTCTTTGAGTAAAAGAACAAAAAGAGCTGTAGAACACTACAACCAACAAAGAAAACACATGGCCTTCAACAACAAGCGCAGCCCAAAAGAGTTCCAAAAGACTTGGTTATCTTTAGCAAACCAAGAAAGGCCGAGGATGATTATTTATGCCGAGGAAAATTATGAGATCAAGATGGCATCTAACCAACGAGATCTTCAGCCAAAAGAAGAACCTCAGAATCATAATTGTCCGATTGTAATGATGAATTAATAATCAATAACGGTCAATGCTATTTAGGGAAGTACAATCATCAAAAATCAACAATCGCCAATCTTCAATCATCAATCAACCCCTCACCCCTTCCCACTACCCCCTCTCCAAAACC
>NZ_JABSPU010000144.1 GCF_013214815.1 Gilvibacter sp. | reverse complement strand
CAACGGCGGCGGATCCATCAGTGCTCAAACTGAATTTTACCAAGAATTTCAATACAGGGATCTATCCTTATTCCATGATCAATTCAAGCTTCTTTCCTTTTGGGGAGGGGCAGCACAGTTTAAAGATTGCCACTTCTGTTCAAGAATGGTGTGGGCATGTTTATATGGAGCTTAAGAATACGGATCAGTTTGAAATTGATATCAACTCGTATTTTCAAGGAGAAGGACAAGAAGGGTTGCGTCTGAGTAAAGCTCTTTTAGAAGATGACCTTTGGGCTATGATTCGTTTGCAATCAGATAATTTACCGCAAGGAGATCTGGAAATCATCCCGAGCTTCTTCTACCTCCGCTTAAAGCATGTCAAAGCACAAGCTTACAAAGCTTCAGCTAGTCTTAATACCACAGACAGTATCAGCAGTTATACGGTGACCTATCCCGAACTGAAGCGCGAGCTTAAAATCGAGTTTCAAACAGCCTTTCCACATCAAATAATGGGCTGGGAAGAAAGCCATCCCAAAGGTTTTGGAAGCAGTGATATGATTACCACTACAGGAACCTTAATAAAAAGTATTCGATCTGACTACTGGCGTAGAAACAGTAACAGCGACAGCGTTTTAAGAGACACTTTAGGACTAAAATAAGTGGCAGAGACCTATTCCTATACAACCACCGTCAAACAGCAAGGCAAAGGCTGGTCCTGCTACCTGCCCTTACCCGAGGCGCATATTGACGCATTGAAGGAAGGTGGCAATAAGCGGGTCATTGTACACCTCAGCAAGGAATACAAGGTACACGCAGCCATACTTTTTAGAAAAGCCTTTGGGCATTTTATCATGCTGAGCAAAAAGCACATGAAAGCGCTGGAATTGGAATTGGGAAGCGAGGTTAAGGCCACAGTGAAAATAGACGATACCAAATACCAGTTTGAAGTACCCGAGACCTTTGCGGAGGTGATCCGGACAGATCCAGAGGCGGAAGCCATCCTTGAAAAACTGACCCCAGGAGGTCAACGCAGCATTTTAGCTGCAGTAGCTGCGGTGAATAATACAGACAAACAGATCGATCGCGCCTTAAAGATCGCCGATCTTCTAAAACAAGGAGTAACTAACATTAGAACCATTAAATTCTGAGCATGCAATCCAGCAGAAAACAACTTACTGAAGACCTCAGCTTTTCAACCTTCATTCACGGCTATTGGCGCTTGAAAGATTGGGATTACTCCCAGGAGGATATCTTGAATTTACTCGAGCAAGGTTTAGACCTGGGAGTCACTACCATTGATCACGCCGACATCTACGGGGATTACGAATGTGAAGCCATCTTTGGAAAGGCCTTGGCCAAAAAATCAAGTTTGCGCGACCAATTGGAATTGGTTAGCAAATGCGGGATCAAACTCCTCTCTGAAAAATATCCGGAGCGAACAGTCAAATCCTATGATCTGAGCTACGATCATATTGTAGGCAGCGCGGAGCAGTCCTTGAAAAATTTACAGACGGATTATTTGGATGTCTTGCTTTTGCACAGACCCTCACCTCTATATGATCCGAATGAAGTTGCACGCGCCTTTGATCATCTAAAGCAAAGCGGAAAAGTGCGCTACTTTGGAGTTTCAAATTTCACACCTCAGCAAACACAAACCTTGCAATCCTACTTGGATCAAGACCTGATCACTAATCAAATTGAAATCTCCGTGAATTGTTTGGAGCATTTTGACAACGGCAATATTGATTATCTGCTTGAAAAGCGTATGCATCCAATGGCTTGGTCTCCTTTGGCCGGAGGGAAACTTTTCTCCTCGGCAACCAAAGATCGCATACCCTTGTTAGAAGTTATCCATACCATTGGCGCAGAACTTAGTACCGATATAGCCACGGTCATGTATGCATGGCTACTCAAACACCCTGTGGGCATCATGCCTATTGTTGGGAGTGGTAAAATTGAACGTTTAAAGGATGCCGTAAATGCACAAAGCATAGCACTCACCGATGAACAGTGGTTTAGAATTTACGAGGCAAAATTAGGCCATGAAGTTGCATAACAATGGATTACAAAGCAATAAATAAAGCCATCTGGAACACCCGTACGGCATCCCATGTTGAGTCGGATTTTTACGATTTGCCGGGA
>NZ_JABSPU010000143.1 GCF_013214815.1 Gilvibacter sp. | reverse complement strand
CCTATAAAGGAGAGCTATATGAAAGTGTGCATCAGTTTGTTGGTGGTTTACGCGCTGGGATGGGGTACTGCGGAGCTAAAGACGTTCCAACGCTTCAAGAGACCGGGAAATTTGTAAAGATCACCTCTTCTGGAATTCATGAAAGTCACCCGCACAATGTGACCATCACCAAAGAGGCGCCAAATTACAGCCGATAGTTCTTTCGGTATAAAGCAAAAAAAAGCACTGTTTTCAAACAGTGCTTTTTTTTTGAGTTGTTATTGCTACTTACTCTTCCGTAGGCAAACCGAGCTTTTGCATTACAGCAATGGTCACATCGAATTTAGGATCCAAGTAAGCAACCGTTGCATTGCTGGTCAATACCTGTGTATATCCTTGTTCTTGTGCTACCGTCTCTAAAGCGGCTCCTACTTTCTTGTAAAGCGGTTGCATCAATTCGTTCTGCTTGAGTTGCAATAAGGTCACCGAGTTTTGACGAAACTGTTGCATTTCACCTTCCAGTTCAATGATCTCGTCTTGCTTGGTCTTTTTGATGGCATCGCCATAAGTAGTTTCGTTTTTCTGGTATTGAGCAATCAACGAATCGTACTTAGCGATCTTTTGACCCAATTCAGTGTCCAATTCTTTTCCGTAAGACTCTACACCAGCCTTCACAGTTTCTAAATCTGGCATTTTGCTCAAAATATAGTCCACATCAATGGTACCTACTTTTGAAGTTTGGGCGAACATTTGAAAAGAGGTCGCCACTGCAATGATTCCTATAAGATAAAAACGCATAATTCTAATTTTTTGCAAATATAGAATTTTAGGTTACAATTACGGTGCCAATTAACACTAACTGCCTTCGGTAATGCGTTGACCGCGATGTGGTTTAAGAATTTCGCGGAGTTTCTGGGCATCGTTTAGGTCCACTATCGCAAAGGCAGCCTGCCACATTGGGGATTGTTCCAACACTCCAGTATCGTAGCATGGAAAGGCTTCGCGCTCAAAGAACTCGTCCAAATGAATCACATGATGAGCCGCGGTTTGAGCCGCTGCTGGACCTCTAAAATCCCAAAGTAATCTCGCTTTTTCTGCCATAATTAAGCCTCTTCTGCTACTGAGGTCCCGTCTTCCACAAAGGCCTTAAAATCGGTCATGTATTTCAATGACTGCTTCTTAAAGGCACCGGGCATGAGCCACCCCATGAATTTCATTCCTAAACCTTGGAATTGAAACTCACAATCAGAAACCCATTTGGTCTTCCCATCTGGTGTGCTGTCAAAACGAAGTTTTTGAATATTGTGTACGCCTATGGTGTCGTAATTGGCTTCAAACTCGTGTGGAAAATTCCGCTTTACAATGGTTTCTGTAAGACTCATTTCACGCTTGCCCATTTGGTAGTTCAAGCGCATTTGCGCACCTTCTTGGCCAGGCTCTCCGCTAAGTTGCTCATAGCTGATAAGACCGCGTTGCCAGTGCTTCATATTCTCAGCACTGTCCAATTTGGCAATAACTTCTTCTATGGGGCTGTCTATGGTAATTTCACAGGTGTACTTCATCGGTGATGATGTTTAGTTGTTGAACTGCGGATTAAAGGTAGCAAAATTCCCAGAGCGTTATTTTTTTCTTAAAAATATGCGGCCCACTGTAGACATGGCGTTAAATTCTTGCTTGCCCCCGGCTTTTTGCTATTTTTGCGGATACCATAAAAAAGTGATTCATGCTCAAAAGAAGCCTACTTAACTTTTCCTTGATTGCCTTGACGCTCTTTGGAGCTCATGCCCAGCAATTGGAAGACAAGACCGTTCTTACCATTGGCGATAAAGCCATTACTGCAGGAGAGTTCATGCGTGTTTACAACAAGAACTTGAATTTGGTTACCGATGCGTCGCAACGCGAGGTGGATAATTATCTGGATCTCTATATTGACTATAAACTAAAAGTTGCTGAAGCCTATGACATGGGCTTGGACCAAACAGAGGCACATCAAACGGAATACCGCAAGTACAAGCATAAACTCGCCACTACCTATATGAATGTGGGAGAGGTTACTGATGGGCTGATGAAAGAGGCTTATGCCAGACAAGCAGAACAAATCCACGCCAGACATATCCTGATAAAAGTATCTGTGGACGATCTACCGCAAGATACCTTGGC
>NZ_JABSPU010000142.1 GCF_013214815.1 Gilvibacter sp. | reverse complement strand
ATATGCTCTTTGCGCTAATGTATCACATTACCCTTTGGGTGAATCGCGCGGGTTATAACGATCCAGAAGACGCCATTTTTCAATTGGTTACCTTTATTCGCCGCGGAGGGATGCAGTACACCATTTTCTTTTTGTTGACGATTCCCGTTTGGCTACTGATCTTTAGAGGGCTCAAGGACTGGAAACTCTATCAACGCCTATTGGTGCATATTGTCACGCTGCCCATCTTTGTGTTTGCGTCCAAGTTCATCTATTATGAGCTCAGTGAAGCTTGGGGCATGTGGCATTTGCAGGGAGGTGCAGAAGTTTGGGATGTGTATATTCCGGCGCTGTTCTATATGATCCAATTCGGATTTTTTCACGCCTATGAATATTTTAGAAAGAATCAGGAGAAATTAAAATTAGAAGGGGAATTGCGTCAAGCGGCTTTAAAGAGTGAACTCTCCGCGATCAAAGCACAATTGAACCCGCACTTTTTGTACAACGTATTCAATACCATCAACGCCTCAGTCCCTCCCGGTCAAGAAAAAACACGAACTATGATCGCGCAGCTTTCTGATCTTTTTAGATACCAATTACGCGCATCACAAGAAGAGTTGGTCACTCTAGGGGAAGAGTTGGAATTTGTAACCAAATATCTAGATTTGGAGAAAGCTCGTTATGGCGATCGTTTGTCATTAGAATTTAATGTCGATCAGTCTCTGTACGATGAAAAGATTCCGCCGATGCTCCTGCAACCTCTGGTAGAGAACTCTATTAAACACGGCCTCTCCACCATTATTGAAGGCGGTTCCATCAGTATCAGCATCTTTAAAAAAGGGAAGAAACTCATGTTTGAGGTAGCCGATACTGGGGTGGGCATTGCTGACAAGGAAGCTGCTTTTACCAAAGGGATAGGATTGGCCAATACGCATCTGCGTTTGCAAAAGATGTATCAGTCGCAATTGGAGATCTTTGACAATACACCTCAAGGAGCCATTATAAAATTTGCCATTTAATGCAGAAGGTTATTATTGTTGATGACGAGCAGGCAGGGCGCTCGTTGATTCGCGAATACTTAGAAGATTACCCAGATCTCATTGTTATAGCTGAGGTTAACAACGGAGTTGACGCAGTAAAAGAGATCAATCGCTTTAAACCCGACTTAGTTTTTCTGGATATTCAAATGCCAGGGCTAACAGGTTTTGAGGTGATCACGCGCTTGGAAGAACTGCCGCAGATCATCTTTTCTACGGCTTATGATAAATATGCCTTAAAAGCTTTTGAAGTACACGCCGTAGATTACCTATTGAAGCCCTACACCAAAGATCGCTTTCGGGTAGCCGTGGAACGTCTGACTAAGTCGGATCCGCAGCAGGCTTTGGCACCATTGACCAATACCTTACTGATGGACACGGCTCATTACCCCGAGCGGGTTTTGGTTTCTTCCAACAAAAAACTCATCACTATTGAGGTAGCCCAAATTGAATGGATAGAAGCCTATGGTGATTATTCCAAGTTGCACACTGCAACTGGAAGTTTTGTGAGTAATTACGGAATCAGTGCTTTGGCAGATAAATTGGATCCTAAGCTATTTTTGCGTGTCCACCGATCGTCTTTGGTTAACCTTCAAGCCATTCAAGAAGTAGCCAAATACGGCAAAACCTATGATATCACGGTCAAAAGCGGTGCCAGTGTTCGGGTGAGTCGCGGCTATGCAGAAGCCGTTAAAAAGCTTATCGTTTAGAAATAAAAAACTGCCCTAAGGCGGTTTTTTTGTGTTCAATTGTCAATTATAGGTTAGGGATAACCAATTCTTGTCCTGGGTGGATCAAATCCGGATTCTTAAGGATGTCCGTATTGGCCTCAAAAATGGCTTGATACTTCATCGGATCCTTATAGTAGTGCTTAGCGATCTTGCTTA
>NZ_JABSPU010000141.1 GCF_013214815.1 Gilvibacter sp. | reverse complement strand
GGTGAACCATTTTTTCCGAAATATCAATTCCCACTCCTTGACGCAGTGGAATTCGGTTAAGCAAACCTCCTACCCCACATCCTGCCTCAAGAACCCGTTGATCTGACTGGATGTGATGGCTCATCAAACGGGCTATCTGCCTGTGGAAGCCCCGTTGCCGTCGTCGGGCAAGTGAGTCCGCTTCTGCCAGTGCATCGAAATGAGACTCAAAATCAAACTTGTTCGGTCCAGTCATCAGCATCGGATGCTCTGCAAGCCTAACAAATTATCGAGTAAAAATTCTAGACGACTCATTGCATCAGACAGTCTCAGATATATGATTTGATGGATCCTGCTTAGACTGCCGGTTTATGATCTCTGCTACCAAACCCAAAGACACAAGCTGCGCTCCAAGCAAAAGCAGCAAAATCCCCAAGAAAAATAGCGGTCGACCGCCAATCCCCTCTCCAAAGAAAATCTTCATAAAGGACAGATAAAAGAGAATCAAAAATCCGATCGAGCCAAACAAGAGGCCCGCTCCTCCAAAAATATGAGCTGGTCGCCGCAAATAGCGGGTCAATACAATCACCGTGATTAAATCCAACAGGCCCTTTACAAAACGCTTGCTTCCGTACTTAGAGACTCCGTGAAGGCGCGGCAGATGATTTACCGGTAACTCACCAATACGGAAACCTTCTGCATCGGCGAGAATAGGGATGAATCGATGCAGCTCTCCAAACAGCTTCACGCGTTTTACCACAATGCCTCGATAAGCTTTAAACCCACAATTGAAGTCATGGAGTTGAACTCCGCTGCCGACTCGAGCCAGGGCGTTGAACACCCGTGACGGCAAAGTCTTATCGATAGGGTCGTGGCGCACTTGTTTCCAGCCCGAGACAAGATCATAGCCCTGATCCAACTTGCTTAGGAAATTGGGAATTTCCTGCGGATCATCTTGTAGGTCCGAGTCCATAGTAATCACCACATCTGCATCGGCCTCGTCAAAACCGAGCTGCAATGCTTCAGCTTTGCCAAAATTGCGTCTCAACCGCAGCCCATGAACGCGAGTTGGGTTTTCTATTTTTAAGTCACAGATCGCTTTCCATGAGTCGTCTCCACTCCCATCGTCCACAAAATAATAACCGTGCTCCCAGCCATCAAGCTCTGACACGACAGCTTCGATCCGTTCATACAATTCGATAACGGTCGCCTCCTCATTATAGACAGGAATGATAAAACTCAGTTTCCGATGGCTCATGTGGCAGCTTCATTCAACGTCGCTGAAAACAAAAGTTTTGCAGAGCATGCAACAGCTCAGGACTGGTTTTCGACGAAGACACAAAAAGCCGCACCCACAAGGATGCAGCTTTGGTGATGATATTTTTTTTATTCCCAATTAAAGGGAAAAGGTAAGAGCGGTTGCACCTGAGGTAGGTGTATGATCGTCAGTGCCGCCGCCACCTGCGCCATTTGGTAGACCAGAAATATTGAATGTTTTACCCTGAGTAAGGGTAGCTGGATAAGGCTCGCCCAAGATTTTCAATGCATCAGAATCTGCGGCATTGATATAGCTGTCAAAACCTACAAGATCATCCAACCCAGCTTTCGTTATACCAAATTCCAGGAAATATTGGTTGGCTGCCGCTTGAATTTGGCGTCCGTTGTTCACGATCGACTTATTCTGTGAGTTAGTGCGCACTTTTTGGAATGCGGGCACCGCCATCGCTGCAAGAAGACCAATGATGACAACCACGATCATAATCTCGACGAGAGTGAATCCTTTTTTATTTTTCATAAGTATTATATCAATGATTTATTAATAGAGTATAATTTACATGCTTTACGTGCAGAATAGTATGAAACGGCTTCAACAATTTGGACTCAATTTTAAAAGCATAAAACCACCGTTTTTTGACGTTCATTTAGCGAATTCATTACCAAATTTTCTCAGGCTACTTTGAAAATCATATACAAATGGCCAAAGATAGATTGATAACATCTTAAAGGTGTATGCTTTACTTGGGTGTCGAATAAAGGCGCAGACCGTGATCAGGAATCCTTGAGAACCAAAAAGCCTCAGGATCTTCTTTATAAAGCCTTACTTCCTCTTCAGTCAGCTCAAACTCAGGGTTCAAATCTCTTTCATGCAAGCCATCAATTACTACTAAACGCACTGTGTGGTAGGGCTTAAAAGGAAATTCTGCTATCACACGCCCTCTGACAGGTAGTATCAAGTTTTCTGAGGCCGAAGAATACTCCACCCTATCTT
>NZ_JABSPU010000140.1 GCF_013214815.1 Gilvibacter sp. | reverse complement strand
CCGTTTCGAAAACGGACCAGTTGGAGACTATGACTCATGGGAGTTTGTAGGTCCTTATCAGTATTTCAGTGTAGGTCAAGGATTTACCATGAAAGGCCCTGGTACAGGTGGCGTGACAGATATTCAGAGCTACACCTTTACCGGTAAGCCAAACAACGACCAGACCAGTCATGAAATTCAATTGACTATTTCAGCAGATAACAACTATTTAGTGGGTAACCCATTCCCTTCTGCATTAGACGCTAATGATTTTATTGCAGACAACCCCCACTTGGATGGTACCCTATATTTCTGGGAACACTTTGGAGGTGGTTCACACTTCCTGGCCGAATACCAAGGTGGATACGGTATGTACAACCTATCTGGTAGCGTACCTGCAACTTCTCACCCATTAGTGAGTGATGCTGGGTCCTCTACGAAATCTCCTGGACGTTATGTTCCTGTAGCTCAAGGTTTCTTTGTTGCTGCGGATAGTGATGGTACAATAAACTTTAACAACAGCCAGCGTAATTTCGTTAAACTTGGAGGCTCTTCAGTTTTCATGTTTACGGATGATACTTACGCGGGAGGTACTCCAACTACAGGAGATGCGCCTTCTACTGAAGAACCAGATGACACGCAGTTTGACGCTCCAGATACACGAACCAAACTACGTTTAGGATTTGATTCTCCAATTGGAATGCACAGACAACTATTGGTGACCTTTGACAACAATACAACTCTTGGTGTTGATCACGGTTATGACGGAAGAGTATTTGACGAACAAGTTGAAGACATGAACTGGTTGATCGAAGATGAGCGCTATGCGATTCAAGGTATTCCAGTGATTGAAGGTAGATCTAGCGTTCGTAGAGCTCTTTATGTGAAGATCGAGGAATATGGTGAGATCACTATAGGTTTAGATGGTGCCGAGTTCTTGGGTGAGAAATTAGTTCCTTACTTACACGATAAAGAAACCGATACCTTCGTAGATCTTAGATACGACTACTTTACTACAGTAATCGAACCGGGAGTCTATGAAGATCGTTTCCAAATGGTATTCCGCAAGACTCCGCGTCAAGTGGATCAAATAGCTAACAAACAAGTGAACACTGTTGCTGCTATGCACGCTAAAACAGCGCAGCAAGTAACCGTCTTTGCCAAGGAGGAAGCCTTAACCATTAAAGAAGTAACTGTATACTCTATTCTAGGGCAGCAAATTGGAACCTACCAGTTCTCTGGTGATGCTACTCAGGTAAACTTCCCTTCTACCTTGATGAGCACTGGTACTTATATCCTAAGAATTACGACAGACAAAGACGTTCAAACGACTAAGATTTTAATTGACAAATAATAGTTTGCTTAGACAAAGCAAGTAGTTTTTCCTAACGCAAAGGGAGCCCTGTAACGAGGCTCCCTTTTTTTATGTACATATGATTGATGTAGGAAACCTCTGCAATATTTACGGTTTAAACACACAAAAACACCGTTTATCAACACATTTTACCGATGAAATGCACTTTTTTATCAATTATAATGTTAAAGCGAAAGGATTTTTTTTTAAGTTTGTTTACAGAATCTGTTACAGAAGACCCCAAATCGACCTGTGGCTTAATCTACTAGCTTATGGAAAAAACTACTTCTACCAACCGCGGTATCGCGTTCGCGATGCTGATTTTTTGTATGATCTTTACGCCGCTTGTCACGGCGCAGACGGTCATCCACCAAGCGACCTTTGAGTCTGGACTGGATGGCTGGAATCTTACTTCTAACGCAAGTCGCCTTAATGATATCACTTTTGCTCCTCAGGGAAGTTATGCCCTTAGGATTCAAAACAGCAACGGTGAAATACGCAGTCCTCAGTTTTCACTGAACGCCTATGACAAAATCGACATATCGTTCCGATTTACCAACAACGGCTACGACACCGGTGAAACCTTTGATGTAGAATACCGACCAGACACTTCCAGCTCATGGACTATTATCGGTAGTTTTGTCGCTGGAGACGTTCCAGGGAAATCCGCAGACTTTAGCAACGGTGTTCCCTATATCGACTACGCCAAGACCGTTACCTTCTTTAAAACCGACCACACCTTCCCGAGTTCTGCTACGGGACAATTTCGTTTCTCCAGTAATTCGTCCTGGAATGGTGACCGCGTTCATATCGATTATGTAACAATTACAGGAACAACATACAACACATCAATCTCCGAAGGACCTGGTGGAATCAACAGCAATCTAGAATTGTGGTTGAGAACTGACCGTGTAGACGGCAGCGGTTCTATTGCTGACAACACTGCGC
>NZ_JABSPU010000014.1 GCF_013214815.1 Gilvibacter sp. | reverse complement strand
TCGAATAGGCATCACAGGAGTTCCGGGCGTGGGTAAGAGTACCTTTATTGAACAGTTTGGACAATTGTTGCTCGCCCAAGGTCACAAGGTTGCCGTCTTGGCGGTTGATCCTTCTAGTAGCATTAGTCGTGGAAGTATTTTGGGAGATAAACCCCGAATGGAATCCTTGGTAAAAGCAGAAAACGCCTTTATTAGACCTTCTGCTTCTGGAGATTCTTTAGGTGGAGTGGCCCGTAAAACTCGGGAAGCTATAGTGCTGTGCGAAGCCGCCGGTTATGATGTGATTCTTATAGAAACCGTCGGCGTAGGGCAAAGCGAGACTGCTGTGCATTCCATGACCGATTTCTTTTTACTGCTGAAATTGGCCGGAGCCGGAGACGAACTTCAAGGCATCAAACGCGGAATCATTGAAATGGCAGATGCTATTGTGATCAATAAAGCTGATGGAGAAAATGAAAAGGCCGCGCGCTTGGCAAAAGCAGAATTCAATCGGGCTTTACACCTCTACCCGGAAAAAGAGAACGGCTGGACACCCAAAACGCTTACCTGCAGCGCTATTGAAAACAAGGGAATAGATGCCATCTATGAATTGATCCAAGGCTTTACCCAACAAACTCAAGATAGTGGTGCTTTTGAGCATAACAGACAACAGCAGGAGCACTATTGGTTTAAAGAGACCATTAGTAATACCGTACTCGATGATTTCTACAACAGACCGGAGATCATTAATGAGATCAAAGCACAAAAAGCGCTTTTGGATGCACAAAAGACAACACCTTTTGAAGCCGCCTTCGCTGTTCTGAATAAACTCCAGTAAAGGAATCCTATAGTTTAGGCCCCAAATTCAAAACCGAAATAATCAATTTCTTCTCGGTAGTGCTTGTAGACAAAATCCTTGGCAGATTCACTGTAATGTTGCACGTAGGAGTCGTGATTTTTTACTAGTAATTTGGGTAGCTCCGTATCTTCAATTCCCAAGCGCTGACCAACAATATCAAAATCAGCTTGTAGGTTTTCAAAGCGGCCAATGAAATCCATATTTACCTTCCCGCTCAGGTCAATGATGTGATTGTATTGGGAGAACTTTTGATGATTCATATGATGTTCCAAAAAGCGTTCAAAAGACAATTCACTATCTGTAATGCCATACTTGGCGCGCATCCGCGAGTCACGCATAATGTTTCGATACCAAGAAAACACCTGCGCCCAGGTGTTTCTCACAAAAGTGAACTTATAAAAGCTGTTGAACTCAGTAGCGGTCAATTCCGGAGCAATTGATTGGCCCATATAATGCACAAACCGACCGGGTTTACCGCGTTTAAGACTGTAAAGCCCCAGTTTTAAAAAGTAATTGCGCTGGGTGAGTCTTTGAATCTCTGACAAGGACCGATGGTCTTGCACGTCGTTCTCCAATTCGTTGAATAGACCTAGTTTCTGAGAAATACTCGTTCCCCCAGTTTTAAAGTTGTGGATGAAGATGAATTTTAGCTCTTTAGATACCACCAGAGATTTTTTTAACCCAAGCCACTTGCTTTTCCAAACCAGCTTTTAGGGTGGTCTGCGGGTTGTAATTCAGAAGGAGCTTTGCCTTTTCAATGTTAGCCTTGGTACGGGATTGATCTCCAGGACGTGCCGGACGCATATCCATGGGGATACGCATGCCTAAGAGTTCTTCAACAGTCGCGATACCTTCTGCGGTGGTGCTCTCCGTCTCTGTTCCAAGATTGATCACTTCTCCACTGCAAGATGTCTCTCTGCCTATCACAGCCACGATACCGTCTACAATGTCATCTACGTAGGTAAAACTGCGTAAATGCTGCTGGCTGCCTTCAAATAAAGGAAAAGCAGTGCCCTCCAATCCGCAGAGGATCAATTTGGTATACAGTTTATCGGGGCGCTCTCTGGGCCCGTATACTGAATATAATCTTAGGGAACAGCTTTGTAGTAGACCATCGCGCTCATAAGCCAACACCAACTGCTCTGCAGCCAATTTGGTCACTCCGTAATATGAAGCTGGTTTTGGTGCTTCACCTTCTGGATAGGTCGCCACCAATCCATAAATGGAAGAAGTCGCAATATTGACAAAGAATTTAAAGTCTGGACAGTGCTGGGTAAATTGCAGTACCCGCTGGGTTGCAATGATATTATTGGTCAGGTAGTCGTCAAAAGTACTTTTTTGAGAGATTCCTGGCTGCGCCGCAAAATGAAAGATATACTCAATATCTGTAGGCAATATAGTCTCTAAATTTCCATCTCTCAAATCAACCGAGTGTACCGTAATTCCCTTTTCAGCGAGCTCCTTGGCATTGCGCTCCTTGAGTCTCACATCGTAATAAGGTGAGAAATTATCTACGGCAACCACCTCATGGCCTAAAGCCTGGAGACGCTCCGCAGTATGGGATCCTATAAATCCGGCAGCACCGGTGACTAATACTTTCATTCGACCCAAAAATAACAAGAATAAACAGACCGCTGCCAAACCAATTTCAATTCTTTAAAAAAGAATACTTTTGTAGCAAACTAACAAAAATGTCTTACGCCCTTACTGTCGTAATCCCTGTGTATAATGAAGAAGACAATTTGGCTCGAGTAGAGGCAGAAATGACCGCCTTCTTTAAAGTGGCTAAAAGGCCCACTCGCGCTTTATTCGTTAACGATGGTTCCAAGGACAGTTCGCAACAAATGATCGAGGATATCTGCTCGAGAAACGAGGCATTTAGTTATATCAATTTTGCAGAGAACAGAGGCCTCAGTGCTGCGATTAAAGCAGGCTTTGATCATACGGAAACTCCTTTGGTGGGTTATATCGATTCGGATCTGCAAACAGCTCCAGCAGACTTTAATCTTCTGTTTGATCATATCGATGACCACGAACTGGTCACTGGTGTAAGAGCGAATCGCAAGGACAAATTTGTAAAACGCATGTCTTCAAGGATCGCCAACGGTATTCGCAGAGCCTTTACCAAGGACGGCATGGATGATACCGGTTGCCCCTTAAAGATCATCAAAACGGACTATGCAAAACGCATCCCTATGTTCAAAGGTCTGCACCGCTTTTTACCGGCAATGATCCTGCTACAGGAAGGCCGGATCAAACAGATTCCAGTACAGCATTTCCCAAGAATTGCAGGAACGGCCAAATACGGTTTATGGAACCGCCTTTTGGGTCCGCTAATGGATTGTTTTGCCTATTTGTGGATGAAGAAAAAGTACATCAACTACCGCATTGCCTCTAAAGGATGAGCGCCTGGCTGATCTATACCATAGGCTTTGTAGCCCAGATCTTGTTTTCAGCGCGACTGTTGTTGCAGTGGTTCCTCTCTGAGAAGAACAAAAAGGTCATGACCCCAGCGCTGTTTTGGAAGATCAGCCTGTTAGCGAGCTTTCTCTTATTTGTATACGGCTACCTTAGGGAAGACTTTGCCATTATGTTGGGACAGTCTTTGACCTACTTTATTTACATCAGAAATCTACATCTTCAGGGCCACTGGCAAAAGGCGCATTGGGCCTTCAGGAATTTTTTGATCGCTTTTCCCATAGGAATTGTCGCCTATGCCTATAACAACGGAAAATACGATATTGACCTCTTGTTAAACAATGAAGCCATTCCGCAATGGTTGTTGTGGTTAGGTATTGTATCTCAAGTGCTTTTTACCCTGCGTTTTGTCTATCAATGGTTGTACTCAGAAAAGAAAAAAGAATCGCAACTGCCTATGGGTTTTTGGGTACTCAGTGTGACCGGAGCTTCCTTGATCTTGCTTTATGCCGTGTTTAGAAAAGATCCGGTCTTACTGTTCGGGCACGGAGCGGGTTTACTGGTTTATTTGCGCAACATCATCATTTTAAAAAAGCAAGCTGCAGTGGCTTAAAGACAGACCCCTTACCCTACTGCTTTTGAGTTGTATCCCTTTGTTTCTGATACATCTTGGAGAGCTGGCCGTAAACATCATGGAAGCGCGAAATTTCATTACTGCGCGAGAGATGTTGGTGGACGACAATTGGCTTTTGACCACCATAAACGGAGAGCCTCGCTATCAGAAACCACCCCTACCCACTTGGCTTACGGCCTTCTCGGGGGCCGCTTTGGGCTTAAAGGTTTGGGCCTTGAGATTACCGGCTGTACTAAGTGCCGTTTTGTTGATGGTCTTTGGTTTTAAACTCCACAGTGAACTACTCAACAATCGCAGACAGAATTTTTGGGGAGCCTTGGTGCTGGTCACCTCTTTCTATATCATTTTTGCCGGTCGTAACGGGCAATGGGACATTTTTACGCACGCCTTTATGATGGTGGCCATATTTGGCATTCACAAACTATTTAGTCAAACAAAGAACTTAGCGCTTTACGGCTTAATTGCTGGACTGTCTTTGGCAGCATCATGGATGAGTAAAGGGCCGGTATCCTTGTACGCACTTTTGCTCCCCTTCCTAATCGCCTACGGCATTGTTTATAAATACCGCTGGCACAAAGGGCTTGTACTGCCATTGCTACTCATGCTTGTTGTGGCGGTACTTGGTTCTGGCTGGTGGTTCTGGTACACCTACACCTACGACGGCGAGACACTCCGTGCCATAACAGAACGCGAAGCCAACAATTGGACCAGTTATAACGTACGCCCGTTTTATTATTATTGGAGCTTCTTTACCCAAAGTGGCTTGTGGACCCTGCCTGCATTTGTCGCCTTGTTGTATCCCTATTTAAAAAAGCGCGTCAGTGATCCTAAAGGGTATTTATTCAGTTTGCTTTGGACGCTGTTGAGCGTGGTGCTATTATCTATCATCCCAGAAAAGAAGTCACGCTATTTACTGCCTGTATTGATCCCAATGGCGTGGAATACCTCTTTCTATTTGGAATACCTCATTGAACAATTCAAGGAATTGACTGATTGGAAAGAAAAAGTAGGCCCTTATCTGCACTTTGGTATTTTAGGTACGGTTGGTGTTTTATTTCCTTTAGGCGGATACTATCTGCTCCAAGATCACTTGGAGGGTTATTGGGTTTGGTTTGTACTGCTCAGTTTGAGCTTAGTGGTGATCAGCTTTTTTATTTGGCGCAGCCTGATCAAAAAGCAGATTCAAAAGGCCTTAGTTTTTTCTGTAGTCTTAGTTATGGCCGTTATTTGCTTCGGATTGCCTTTGGCAGAGACCTTGAGTTACAATCCAAAATACCAAGCCTTGTCCGCACTGCATCAGTGGGAAGAGCAAGAAGATCTTCCTGTTTTTGAGTACGACTTTTTTACTCCGGAGCTGATCTGGGACTACCAAGGGATTATTCCGGTGATCAAAAATCAAGGGGAATTCTTTTGGCCTGATCAAGATGCCTTTGGAGTTTTGGTGGCCGAAGATCACTTGGAAGAGTTTCTAGAGGATTTTAAAGACTTCAATTACGCTCCCGCTGGATTTTACGATATGAATCCACAGGCCAAAGGAGAAAGCGGGTACAAGACCCGTTTAGCGCGAATGCTCTTTAAAGTCTCTAAGCGGAAGTAGCAAAACGCTTTTGCAAATAGCGCTCTAGTTTGTAGAAACTCAATCCTGCCAGCGCTCCTACGATCATTCCAGTAAAGATATCCAACGGATAATGCACGCCTACATAAACGCGGCTGTAGCTGACCAAAAAGGCCCAAAACAGCATTAAAAACGGTAAGTACTTATAACGACTGCGCAAAATCAGACTAATGAACACAGCGCCTGCCATGGTGCTGGTAGCATGTCCAGAAAAGAAACTGAACTTCCCACAACGCGGGGCCACATAACGAATGACACCTTCCAAACTGGCTTCCTGGCAAGGCCTAGGGCGCTCAAAAAAGTCTTTGGCTAAGTTGGTAAGTTGATCGGTAAAGGTGATCATTAAAGCTGTGGTGACAACTACTACAGCGGTAAACTTCCATCCGAAGTTCTTATACACCAAATACAACAGTATGGCATAGATAGGAATGGAGGCGAACTTATTGGTGATCACCAGCCACAAATTGTCCCAGGTAGTAGATCCCAAACTGTTCAGGTAAATGAACAGCTCACTGTCATATTGGAGTAATTGATCAATCATTCTGCTCGTATCGGGCGATCTCACGATCGTAAAATTCCGTAGCTGCAGCGATCATATTTTGAGTCTCTGTCTCTACTTCTTTTTGGTCGTGCTGATCAAATTCTTCCAGCCATTCGATCTCGTCTTTGCTCAGATCAATAACAAAACGTGGGAATTCTGTGTGAATCACAAAAATATTATCCGGATGATCGGTATTGTCTCCTAGTAAGAATTTTGGAAGTTCCATGACGGTTGAATTATGGGCAAAAATACTAATTATCTGCAGAGTCCGACGTTTGCAGCTCTTTTTGAACTATCAGGCGCTTGCTCAGCTGGTTGAATCGCAGGTATAAAAGCACCCCACTCACCGTAAGTCCAGCAAGTAATCCAATCCAAATTCCGGCGCTTTTGTAGGCGGTGTGCAACCCTAAATAATAAGAGATGGGAAAACCAACTACCCAATAAGCAATAAAAGTGATCAGCGTGGGAATCTTTACATCTTGCATCCCTCTTAAGGCGCCAAGCACTACCACTTGCACTCCGTCAGAGATCTGGAATACGGCCGCGACCAACAACAATCTTGCTGCTATTTGAACCACTTCAAAGTTGTCCGCAAAGTTTTGAGCATCGTCAAAATCGACATAAAGTTTAGGTAGAATTTGATGCAAACTAAAAAAGAGAATCGCAAATCCACAAGCTAAAATGATCGCTAGCAAAAAGATAGAATTGGCAATTCTACGCAGTTCACGGTAGCGCTGTAATCCCTGTTGATTCCCCACTCGAATCATCGCTGCTACACTGAGTCCCATAGCCACCATAAAGGTCATGGAGGATAAATTCAATGCAATTTGATTTGCTGCCTGAGGATTCTTTCCTAAGATCCCAGACATCCAAATGGCAGCCGTAAATATGGCCACCTCAAAGAACATTTGCAAGGCAGAGGGAAATCCGAGATTTAAAATACGTTTGATCATGGTACTTTCTAAAACAAAGAGTTTGATCTTCAACACATAATCCCTTGATTTGAGATTGCGCTTCATCAAAAGCCACAAATACCCCACCATGATCAATCGCGATGCGAGTGTTCCAATGGCCGCTCCAACGATTCCCATTTGTGGAAATCCAAACTTGCCAAAGATCAAAAGGTAGTTTAAAATGATGTTGATCACATTGGCCAAAAGCGTAGCATACATAGGTGCTCGCGTCATAGACAATCCATCGCTACACTGCTTAAAGGCCTGAAAAATGATCAAAGGGATCAAAGAAAAAGCCACCAGATCCAAATAGGGTTCAGCCAAAATCACAACCTCTTCCGGTTGGTCCATGAAATACAGCATGGGTTTAGACAAATAAACCCCTAAAAAGAGCGTAATACCCAATACGGCACAGAGGAACAAACCGTGTTTAAAGGCCGCGTTCCCAGCACTGAAATTGCCTTCTGCATCAGCAGCGGCCACCAAAGGCGTTATGGCCGTAGAAAAACCAATACCCAAAGACATAGCAATGAACATAAAGCTGTTTCCCAAAGAAACTGCTGCGAGTTCTGCAGTACCTAACTGCCCCACCATGATATTGTCCACAAAACTGACAAAAGTATGGCCGAGCATTCCTAAGATCACCGGGGCTGCTAAGGTCCAATTGTATTTAAATTCTTTGGTGTATTGCTTTAGATTCATTAGGGATGGTTGGCTTGCAGTATTGACCTGCTACAACGGTCTATCAAAATTAAAATTTAATATCTTTAAACAAAGACAAGCAGCATGAAAGTAAATGCCAATACCGTAGAAGAATATTTCCAAGCCATTCCTGAAGAGCGCCAACCGCATATGAAAAAGTTGCATCAAACCATTGTGGATAATCTGCCTGAAGGTTTCCAAGTGGGGATGAGTTACGGGATGGTAGGTTATGTAGTTCCACACAGTTTATATCCGGCGGGCTACCATTGCGACCCAAAGCTCCCGCTTCCTTTCATGAGCATTGCTTCTCAAAAAAACTTTATCGCCCTATATCATATGGGCATCTACGCCAATCCTGAGCTCTTAGCATGGTTCCAAGAGGAATATCCAAAACACGTAAAAACCAAGCTAGACATGGGCAAAAGCTGCATCCGATTTAAAAAACCAGAGGTTATTCCTTATGACCTAATTGGGGAGTTGTGTAAGCAGATGGACCCCCAAAAATGGATAAATGTCTATGAATCAGTGATCAAGTAGTAAGAAATTCCTTATATTCGTACCAACATACTTGCAATCCAGATTTTAAAAACTACTTATACCCCCCAGTATAACCATGAAAAAACCGCAAATTCTGGCTTGTGTTGCGGTACTCTTTTTTGGAGTACAACACGCCAAAGCCCAAGTGGGTATCGGTACCACTACACCGACTGCCCAATTGACTATTGATGCAGGGTCGAGCGGAATCGCTCCCCTTGAACTGACCAACACTACTACGGCACCTACGCACAACCTAAGCGGAGGACAGATTGCCGTGATCAACAACGAGCTTTACTTCTTTGAACCAACCAGGAGTCATTGGTTTAGCGTAACTACCATTCCGATTACGTTTGCGAGAAATGGAAATGTAAATAACAGCAACCTTTATTTTGGTGGACGTATTACCAACCAAAATTCCGGTGCGCCCATGCTCAAAAATGGAACTATTATCGGAGTTTCCGCTACTTCTTCCGGAGGTAGTGCAACAAAGAGGTTTGAATTGCGCGTGCGTAATGACGGTTCTGATGTAAGCGTAACAGATTTGAGTCTATCTGACAACGAACTCTATGACGATACATTGAACATAGATTTCTCCGAGGGTGACACCTTAACCATGCGAGCAAGAAATGATGGTGATGGAGACGTTAGTAATCCATCGATCATTCTTTGGATCAAGTGGCGCGAATAAGCTTATTTAATTCCGTACTTATCAAACAGGTATACTAGGGAGGCCATAGCGGCTGCCCCGAGTTCCAATTCCCTTTTGTTAATGGCATCAAAGGTGTCGTTAGGTGCGTGATGGTAGTCAAAGTAACGCTGAGAGTCCGGTCTTAGTCCGCAGAGTACAATACCATCATCCTTCAATGGGCCAATGTCGGCTCCGCTTCCCCCTCGGGTGAATGAGTGCACTAAGTAAGGTTCAAACAAGGTATTCCAAGACAAGACTTGCTCATAATTGGCTTGATCGGTATCAAAAGAGAATCCGCGTGGCGAGAATCCACCGGCATCACTTTCAAGCGCAAAAACATGAGTTTCCTTGTTCTTTGTTGCAGCTTCTGCATAGGCTCTGCCTCCCCGCAAACCATTCTCTTCATTCATAAACAACACTACGCGCAGGCTGTGTTTGGGCTTATAATTGGCCTTTTGCAACAATCGCAGCACTTCCATGGATTGTACACAACCAGCTCCATCATCATGAGAGCCGTCTCCGGTATCCCAAGAATCTAGGTGTCCACCAACCACAAAAAACTCGTTCGGCCTTTCTGTGCCCGTGATTTGTCCGATCACATTATAGGACTGTACATCAGGGAAGGTCTCGCAACTCTGTTTGATGGTGAGTTTTAAATCCGCATCATTTTGAAGCGCTGCACTCAAGGCCTCTGCACCCAAAGTACTCACAGCAGCAGCAGGAATGCGCTGGTCAGGACTGAGGTCACCATAAGACATGGAACCTGTATGCGGATAATCATCCAAACGCAAATTCATAGAACGGACGATAACACCTACTGCTCCGTATTTGGCAGCTTCCATGGCGCCAGCATAGCGCTGATCTACACAGCCTCCGTAAGCAGCAAATGTGTTGATGAGCTCCGCCTGCATGGGTCTATTATAAAATACGATCTTACCTTCAATCACTTCTTTTCCCAGCGCTGCTAAAGCGTCAAGGGATTGCACTTCAACAACCTCAGCTTTGAGTCCTGAGACTGCAGTAGCTACAGATCCGCCTAAGGCACAAATCTGCAGGTCTGTTTTAGAACCTGCCGTTTCAAAATAAGCCGTCTCTTTTTCTCCTCTGACCCATTTAGGAACCATTACTGGTTGCAACCAAACGGAATCCAAGCCTAACTTTCTGAGCTCTTGTTCGGTATATTTTACGGCCTGCTCAGCCTCTGGAGATCCTGATAAACGTCCGCCGATCTCATTAGAGATGTGTTCCAACCACGAATAGCTCTGACCGTTGAGTAAAGCCAGATCATAGATGTTACGCAGCATTAAGGAATCTGAAGTCTGCGTTTGCCCAAAGGATACTGCAGTGAGTAACAGGCAAAGGCTCAGTAAACGTGCTTGGAATTTCATAGTGGTTATTCGTTGTTGAGTTCTTGGATGTACTGCTTGAGTTTGGCTTGAGTCTCCGGATCCAATTCTGGCTCCTGGATGTTGTTGTAGGTCTCCATCGCTTCCAATAATATGCTAGCAACGATCACTCGAGCTGCTCTCTTATTATCTGCTGGTATCACATACCAAGGAGCGTGATCCTTAGAAGTTCTGTTGATGGCATCTTGGTAGCACTCCATGTACTGATCCCAAAGTTTGCGTTCCTTGAGATCGCCAGACGAGAACTTCCAATTCTTTTCTTTTTTATTCAATCGGCGCAGTAGGCGGTGCTTTTGCTCGTCCTTAGAGAGGTTCAAATAGAACTTAAAGATGAGTGTACCGTTTTCTGCAAGGTGTTTTTCAAAGTTATTGATCTGTTCAAAACGCTTATCCCAGAATGCATCGTCTATCTGATCCACACTTTTGAGTTTAGGCAAACGCTCGTTGAGAGTGTATTCTGGATGCACGCGCGTCACCAAGACATTCTCGTAATGCGTACGGTTGTGAATTCCGAAGATTCCACGACGTGGCAAGGCAATATAATGCCTCCAGAGGTAATCGTGATCCAATTCTAAGTCTGTAGGCACCTTAAAGCTGTGCACCTCTACTCCGCGCGAATTGAAGTCCTTAAACACCTCTCTAATCAAACTGTCTTTTCCGGCAGTATCCATCCCTTGAAGACAAATAAGCACAGCGTACTTATCATGAGCATACATGGTATCCTGCAGTTTGCCCAGTCGGGCGCGGACACGCTCTAAAACATCTTCTAAAGTTTCTTTGTCTAGACCAAAGTCTTCATAGGTATCGTGCTTTTTGAGATCCGTTTGTCCGGCTACACGGTATTTACTGCTGTCAATATTCATGCTGATGGTATTAGTTACTGGCGAACAAGCGCACGTCTTCTTCGCTAATAGATTCTCCTCCTAAGATAATCAATCGTTCCACTACATTGCGCAATTCGCGAATGTTTCCGGTCCAATCGTACTCTTTGAGCAGCTTTACAGCCTTGTCCTGGAACTTTTTCTGCGCGGTTCCTTGTTCTTCGGAGATCTTCTTGGTGAAATAATCCAAAAGCAAGGGAATGTCTTCTCTGCGATCGTTGAGAGCAGGAACTTTGATCAAGATCACTGCCAATCGGTGATAGAGGTCTTCTCTAAAATTACCCTCTGCGATCTCTTTTTTAAGGTCTTTGTTTGTCGCGGCAATCACTCGAACATCAACCTTGATATCCTTGTCATTCCCCACACGTTGGATCTTATTCTCTTGCAAGGCGCGAAGCACTTTGGCCTGAGCAGACAAGCTCATATCCCCTACCTCATCCAAAAAGATGGTTCCGCCATTGGCAGCTTCAAACTTTCCGGCGCGATCCTTATTGGCAGACGTAAAAGCACCTTTAACATGACCAAAAAGTTCACTTTCTATGAGTTCACTTGGTATGGCAGCACAGTTTACCTCGATCATGGGTCCTTTAGAACGATCACTCTTTTGGTGCAACCAATGAGCAACGAGTTCTTTACCCGTACCATTAGGACCTGTAATAAGCACGCGAGCTTCTGTTGGAGCTACCTTTTCAATCATCTCTTTGATATGCGTGATTGGAGCGGATTCCCCGATCATCTCGTAATTCTTACTCACCTTCTTTTTAAGGCGTGTGTTCTCCACCACCAACTCTTTGCGGTCTAAAGCGATACGCACCGTATTTAAAAGTCTATTCAGATCGGGTGGCTTGGAGATATAATCAAAGGCTCCAAGACGCATGGTATTAACGGCAGTATCTAAATCACCGTGACCAGAGATCATGACAATAGGGGTTTCTGGTTTGAGCTTCTTGGCCGCTTCTAAAACCTCAACGCCGTCCATTTTTGGCATTTTAATATCACAAAGCACCAAGTCGTAATCTTCTTTTTTGATCAATTCGATTCCGGAAAGTCCGTCTTCGGCCTCGGTCACTTTGTAATCTGCACTCTCTTCTGTAAGTATTTTGGTCAATACCCGGCGGATCGCCGCTTCATCTTCTATGATTAATATCTGAGCCATATCAAATCTTATATTTTACACCGGTTCTGAAGTAACCGGTATTGTTTTCATTCAAGTTAAATACGTTGTTGCGGTTTTCATCACGCAATCGTAATTCATTGTACAAAGTGTATGCCGCATAAAGGTAGAAATAGAAATTCTTGGCAAAGTTGTACTCATATCCCAGACCTGCAAGGATTTGCGTCATAGAAATATTATCTGCGATTGCAGTACTCCCGTCTGGATTGGTCACCACGCGATTGTTCTGAATATTGGAAAAGAACCCATCTAAAGAGGCATAAGCCTGCAGGCTGTTCTTGGCATTGAACATATGTTTGATGTTCGTTTTTGGGGTACCGAGGGAATACGACCAACGCGGGTGAAACTGTCTGTAATAGTTGATGATCGGTAAAGGAAAAGGACGTCCTTGGTTGGTAGAATACTGCAAACCTATGACCCAACGATTCGGTTTTGCAACCTCATCAGAAGATCGATCTCGAATCATATAAGCGGAACCACTGAATCTAAAATCCCGCCCGAGAAAATCAGCGCTTTCAAAGTTGGAAGCCAGTTCAAACCCAGCTCTCGCCCCAAAACGCCATCCACTTTTAAACTTAAAAGTATAAGCAATAGTAGCTCGGAACATTTGAAACGTCTTGGCATCATTGGCATCAAAAGGCACTGGATCATCAATATCCAGAGTGATGTGTCGGTATTCAAAACCAGGGATCAGATAACTGCCTTCCCAGGAAAGCGGGATCGGAAAATTGATAAAGGTCCTAAATCGACTCAAAGAATTGTCACTGTCTACTTGCGGAATACGAAGCCATTCCACACGCATAAGATCGGTGGATTGTCCCAAACAACATCCGCCAGAAAGTATCACAAGCAAGAGCAAGAATTTACGCATTGCCCTCCTCTGAAATTTTGGTTGAAACCATGGATCTGATGTGCAAATCGCGTTGTGGGAACGGAATGCTAATATCGTTCGCTCTAAAGGCCTCGTCGATTTTAAAACGGACATTACTCTTGGTCAGTGGATCCTTAAAACTATCGGTCACGTAAAAGAACACGCTAAAGACCAAAGCAGAATCACCAAAGTCTTGAAACAACACGCGTGGTTCGGGTCGCTTGAGGATGCCTGGTTCTGATTCTACACATTCTAATAAGAGCTTTTCTACCAAACGGGTATCACTTCCATAAGCCACTCCCACGGTAACGCTCTCCCGAGTCATCCTGTGATTCTGGGTATAATTAAAGACGGTATCGCTAATGAACTTATGGTTAGGAATGATGATGACTTTATCATCTCTGGTAATGCAACGCGTGGTTCGGAGTCTGATCTCTATGACCTTCCCCACTTTGCCGTTGATCTCAATGATGTCGCCCACCAAAAGTGATTTATCTACTATGATGAAAATCCCGCCAATAACATCTTGAAACAGTTCCTGCAGCGCCAATCCAAGCCCTACAAAGAGAGCGGCTGAGGCAGTCAATAATACGGTGACATTGATCCCTGCAGCGTTCATGGTAAGCAGAATCACCAGCATATAGATCAAATACTTCAGGAATTTGAAAATGCTCACAAACTTCAAGCGATTTTCTTCTTCCATGCGACGGGTTACCCATTTGCGGATCAGGTTTAACATAAAACCTGAGATCATTATGGCCACCACCAAAGATAGAATAAGTCCTATGGTAAGGTGAATCTGTTTATCACCTTCACCAAAATGAAAGCCTCTATTGAGAAAATCTCGAATAGAGGCCCACAAACTTTTACCGATCTCCGTAGCCTCTTCGGCCAGGGTTTCATCTTGTATAAGCGCTAGTATTTTAACCATTTAAACAATTCCTTGTAGCTGGCCTTTTTTCCGTACATCAAGATACCGACGCGGTAGATTTTGGCGGCCACCCAAACTGTGCCTATAAAAGTAGCAAATAAAATCACTACTGATAGTATTTGTTGCCAGATTGGGACTCCAAACGGTATACGCATCAGCATGACCACTGGAGAGGTTAAAGGAATGAATGAAAATACTTGAGAAACTGTACCGTGCGGATTTTCGATTACGGTGAAAACCCCAACATAAACTGCCAGAATCAATGGCATGAGAATGGGCAGCATAAACTGCTGAGTATCTGTTTCATTGTCTACTGCAGCTCCAATGGCCGCGTAGAGCGATGCGTACATCAAATATCCTCCTAAGAAGAACAGGATAAACATGATCACCAAGTTCATCAAAGGCAAAGAATTGATTTCATTGACCAAGCCAACCATCTCGCTCTGTGCTTCTGGACTGTCTTGCATTTGCTGTACCATTTCTGTTTGGGCGGATTGCGCCTGTGCCGGATCAATGTCCAACATAGCCGATCCTACAGAAAGGAACACACCGAGCAATACTACCCATACGGCAAACTGGGTAATCCCAGCTAGGGAAGTTCCAAAGATCTTTCCAAGCAGCAGCTGAATTGGTTTAACTGAAGAGATGATCACTTCAATGATTCGGCTGGTCTTTTCTTCAATCACCGAGCGCATGATCATGTTTCCATAAATAATGATGAACATGAACAGTAAGTATCCCGCTATTCCTCCAAAGGCCAGTTTTACAACGGAGCCCATTTTAGAGGTCTCCTCGCCTTTAAAGGTTTCTAGGTTGGTACGCACCCGTACCCGAAGGTCTCGGATCTTTTCGGCATCCATCCCGGCTTCTGCTAGACGTGAATCCGTGGCCAAACTACCGATGCGGTCTTCTATCTTGCTGATAAGCAACAGTGAAGGAGAATCCGCGGAATAGAAGGTTACTTGATCTGCCATCTGATCCATAGAATTTACCTTAGGAATATAAAGCAGACCGTACTGTTCAGCGCGCTCCACTTTTACTTTGGCAGAATCCAAACTGACTCCGGTGAGGATTTCGTATTTAGTATTCTCTGTGTTCTCAAATTTGTCAATAAACAAGCCTGTTTCATCCAAGACAGCAATGGTCTTGCTGCTTTCGTTATTGAGCTGTGACAAATAGGCCACCACAAAGATCAGCGCCACCATGATCAGTGGGCTAACAAAGGTCATTACAACAAAGGATTTGTTCTTTACCTTATTGAGATATTCGCGTTTTATAATGAGTGGAAGGTGATTCATCTTAGCTGTTTTTTACCGTTTGAATGAAGATATCGTTCGCGCTAGGCACAACTTCTACAAAGTGCGTGAGTTGTCCTTTCCCGCTTAGGTACTGGATCAGATCGTTGGCCGAACCATCGGCACCTAATTTGATATTGCACATCAGCTCATCATTGATGCTCTTGAATTGAGCCGGAGACACCTCGAACTTTCCTTGAAGTTCTTTTAAAACAGTCTCCTCGTTCGGGGTCATCAAGCCAATCTCGAAGGTATTGGTCTTGTTTTGCCTTTTGATGTCGATGAGTTTACCGTCTAGAATCTTATTGGATTCGTGAATCAAAGCGATATGATCACACATTTCTTCTACCGACTCCATGCGGTGCGTAGAAAAGATGATCGTAGCTCCATTGTCTCGTAGACGAAGGATCTCATCTTTAATAAGGGTGGCATTGATCGGGTCAAATCCGCTAAAAGGTTCGTCAAAAATCAACAGTTTAGGTTCGTGCAGTACGGTAACCACAAACTGAATTTTCTGAGCCATCCCTTTGGAGAGTTCTTGGATCTTTTTGTTCCACCAATCCCCTATTTCTAAGCGCTCAAACCACATGCGCAGGCGCTTTTTGGCTTCGGCCTTATCCAGTCCTTTCAACTGGGCCAAATACAAGGCTTGTTCACCTACTTTCATAGACTTGTACAAACCGCGTTCTTCTGGCAAATAACCGATGTCTTTGATGTGTTCAGCACGCAGCGGTTCACCGTCAAGCGTTACGCTACCGGTGTCTGGCATGGTGATCTGATTGATGATACGGATAAAAGTAGTTTTCCCAGCTCCGTTAGGCCCAAGCAGTCCAAAGACGCTTCCCTTTGGGACACTAATGGAGACTTGGTTGAGGGCAGTATATTCACCAAATTTCTTGGATACACTGTCTGCAACTAGCAAATCATTCATAAGATACGTTGAAGTTTTTTGGTTATGTTCATGCAGGCTCACCACTACATAGAACACAAAGTTAGTACAATAGGACGGGTATTTGTTACACTCTAAATTGTCCTAAAAAATAAAACCCACCCTTGACTGTGATCAAGGATGGGAAAAAAATTGCTATGAAAAAGAAAAATTATCACTAGAAAGGAATCTAGTAATAGTCAAATATAAAAAAATATTTTTAATAACTCTCTTTCCTTAGGAGAACATATCCTTCACTTTCTCAAAAAAGGATTTGTCTTCCTTTTCCGGTTTTGGTTGGAAATGTTCATCGGCACTCATGCGCTCAAAGAACTCCTTTTGCTCCTTTGAAAGTGTGCGCGGAGTCCATACGTTTACATGAACCAAAAGATCTCCTTTACCGTAGCCGTTCAAGTTTGGAATCCCTTTGCTTCGCAGACGAAGGATCTTCCCGCTTTGCACTCCGGATTCGATCTTGATTCGCACCTTTCCGCTCACGGTCTCTATCTCTTTGGAGGTCCCTAAAGCAGCTTCTGAGAAACTGATGTATAGATCGTAATGCAGATTGTCACCTTCACGCTGTAAAAGCTCGTGTGGCTTCTCGGTGATGGCAACCAAAAGATCTCCAGGAATACCGTTGCCCGGGGCATCGTTTCCTTTTCCACTGACCTTTAGCTGCATTCCGTCTTCTACTCCTGCGGGAATTTTTATCGATACAGTTTCCTCTGTAGCGATCATACCTTGCGCATCCGCGTTTGCAGGCTTCTTATCTACGATCTGCCCAACTCCTCCACATGTAGGGCAGGTAGTAGCTGTTTGCATACGTCCTAAAATGGTATTTTGGATTCGAGTGACTTGTCCGGTACCGTTACACGTGCTACAAGTAGTGAAAGTAGTGCCTTGCGCCATTTTCTTGCGCTTCACCTTGATCTTTTTCTCCACACCAGCAGCGATCTCTTCTAAGGTCAAACTCACACGGATACGCAGATCGCTTCCTTTGCGTCTGCGTTGGCCGCCACCGAATCCGCCAAATCCGCCAAATCCGCCGCCGCCAAAGGCACCGCCAAAAATGTCTCCGAATTGACTGAAGATATCATCCATGTTCATTCCACCGCCGCCGCCAAAACCGCCGCCTTGGAAAGCTTGGTGTCCAAACTGATCGTATTGCTGACGTTTTTGAGGATCGCTTAAGATCTCATAGGCCTCTGCAGCCTTCTTGAACATCTCTTCTGCTTTCTCATCACCAGGGTTCTTGTCTGGGTGGAACTCAATAGCCTTTTTGCGGTAAGCCTTTTTGATCTCCGCAGCAGAAGCGCCTTTGTCAACGCCGAGTATTTCGTAAAAATCTTCTTTCACTGTCTTGTCTTATTGTTGTCCGATCACCACTTTTGGGTATCTGATGATCTTATCGCCTAAGGTGTAGCCTTTCTCAATCACGTCAATGATCTTTCCTTTCAAGTCTTCCGTAGGCGCAGGGATTTGCGTCACAGCCTCGTGCAGATCGGCATCAAAGGTTGTTCCTGCTGCAATCTCAATAGGCTGCAGACCTTTGTTCTTCAAAGTCTCTTTAAGCTTGTTGTGGATCAGGGTAACGCCTTCGAACAGGCCGTCATCACCTGCACGATCGATCTCTTTTAATGCGCGATCAAAATCGTCCAAAACAGGAAGCATGGATTGAATTACCTCTTCTCCTGCGGTTTTAAACAACTCCACACGCTCTCTGCTCGTGCGCTTTTTAAAGTTCTCAAATTCTGCAAAAAGTCTTAGAAATTTGTCTTTCTCCTCCTGCAACTCGCGTTGGGCTTTTTCCAAGTCGGTTTCTTGCGGAGTTTCTTCTTGCTGATCTACAGCGACGTCTCGATCTAAGATCTGATCCAGTTCGTCGCTATTGGTATTTTTATTTTTGTCTTTCTTGCTCATGGCAAAAACGCTGTTTTTATAGGTCAATTTACAGCGTGCAAAAGTACTGCCATTGTTTGAAAAATGTCAAAATGTCACCAATTATTTATGCTGCTACAGCAAATTTGACAAGGCAGCATCTAAATCTGGGAATTCAAAGCGGTATCCGGAATCTATGATCTTGTCCGCACTAACCTTCTGCCCTTCTAAGACAAGCAAAGCGCGCTCCCCAAGAGCCACTTTAAGCACAAAGCCAGGAACCGGTGGCAAAATGATTTTTTTACCAAGTGCTTGGGCAACGCCCTGAGTTAGGGTTTTATTGGTTACCGGATTGGGCGCTACACCGTTGAACACACCGCTGAGCCTGTTCTGGATCAGGTGGAAATAAATACCGCTAATGTCTTTGCGATGAATCCAAGAGAACCACTGCTTCCCGGAACCTAATGCAGCACCAAGACCTAGTTTAACGGGTTTCATGATCTCTGGCAAAGCACCCTGATCAGGATCTAAAACCACCCCGGTTCGCAATTTAGCGACTTGTATCCCCATAGCCTCAAAACGATCTGCAGCGGCTTCCCACTGCACAACCACCTCTGCCAGGAAATTATCTCCAACCGCGCTGCTGTCTTCTGTATAATGTTCTGTGAGACTATTTGGATATAGGCTGATTCCGGAAGCGCTAATGAAATGAGTCACTTGATGCTTCAATTTTCTCAAACTTTCTTCCAGCAACATCATAGTACCTACTCGAGTTTCTACGATCTCCTGTCGGTAGGCTTTGGTCCAAGGTTCACTAATGGGTGCGCCAACTAAATGTACAATTGTGTCCACGCCGTTAAAGCATTGATCATCGATCTCGTTGTTCTTGGGGTTCCAAAGAAAACCGCGATGATTATCGGTTTGGATGAGTTTACTGGATCGGGTGGTTAAAAAGTGAACGGTGTGTCCTGCCTGATGCAAGTCCGCAGTAAGTTGAGTTCCGATAAGTCCAGTAGCTCCTGTGATTAAAACCGTCATGCTATTTTTTTACAAAAATACGCATTAGCCGGCGGACTATTTCTGAAACTTATCTTAAGGCTTTGTGGCTCTGAGCATATGACGTTTGCCCGGAGGGCCATCTAAGCGCTCCACTTCAAAGCCCAAGGATTGTAGATCGCGCCGCACATCGCCTTTAGCGCAATAAGACACCCAGACACCTCCAGGCTTAAGCGCGTTGAAGGTCTTTTCAAGGATATCACGATGCCAAAGTTCTGGCTGCACACGCGGTCCAAAGGCGTCAAAATAGATCAAATCAAAGGCCTGCTCGGCATCTAATTGATCAAAGGTGCGTTGCTGCTTGGTCAACGTAAAAAGAGGATCGATGGATAGTGGTTGCTCCCAAGGGCCTTCATGCATGGCTTGAAAGTCTGCCAAAGGCATGCCGAGATCTTCCGGATATCTCATGGCTTGCCATTCCTGCTCAGCAACTGGAAAGGCCTCCATCCCTGTGTAGTGTAATTCAATTTTGTGGTCTTTGGCAAAACCCAAACTCAATAGTGCATTGAGTCCCGTCCCGAATCCAATCTCCAAGACAGACAAAGACAAAAAAGACCCCAGCTCATGCTTGTGCTGGAGTCCTTGTTTTATAAATACGTATTTGGCCTCAGCAATTGCGCCGTGTTTGGAATGGTATTGTTCGTCCCAATCGGGCAATTGAATGGTCCAGGATCCGTCTCCGGTCTGGATGAGTTCGCGTTTCACAGCTTACTCTTGTGGATTGGAGTCTTCCTCCTCTTCCGCTTGTGCCTCGGGTAAAAGAACACCGCTAGATACGATGGCCAAAGATTGTTTAGGTTCCGTGATGGCAGCGATCTCTTCTGGAGATTTACCATCATCTTCTGCGTAGTGCTTTAAGTCTTCTACACTAACTTCCTCAATAAAGGCAACACCCTCAATGATGGCGTCTTGTCCAGCAATATCTTTAGGCATGAAGAAGGCGTAGTCCTTAAAACGAACCATGGATTCTTCTCCGTCGATATCGACCTTCATCCAGCATCCTTTCTTTTGGCAAACAGAGTTTACCTTAGAGCTGAATTTCACAGGAACAGTGTCCCCAACTTTTAAAGTTTTGGTGAATTCTGCCAAAGCGTCTGGAGTCATCACTTCTGAAACAGCTACAGGAGCTCCAAAATTTTGAAAACTCTCTTTAACCTCTTCTACCGCGATGGTTGCATCTTCTTGAGAAACTTCTGATTTACACCCTACCAAGGCTGCAGCCAGAACTAATAAAACAAACAGATTTCTCATTGTTTTTTGATTTAATGATAAGTAATTAATATAGTGCAATTTTATGAATTATTTACATTTTATGTGGCGGTTTTTTGGCTAATTTTGCGCTTTAAACCTTCCTTACATGCAGTTATCTACTTCGAAATCCCTAGAAATTACGCAAATCCCTGAGTCTAGAATAGATCAGGTTGATTTTCAGAATCTTGTATTCGGGCGTGTTTTTACGGACCATATGTTTGAATGTGATTTCGTAGACGGAAGCTGGCAAACCCCTAAAATAAGACCTTACGGCCCATTGAGTATTGAACCTGCGGCTAAAGTATTCCACTACGGCCAAGCGGTATTTGAAGGCATGAAGGCTTATAAGGATGAAGACGGGAACGCCTTTTTGTTCCGCCCAGAAGACAATTTTGAGCGCATCAATAAGTCGTCAAAACGTATGGCGATCCCAGAATTCCCTAAGGAGTTCTTCTTTGAAGGTTTAGAGACTTTACTAAGAATGGATAAGGCTTGGATCAGACCAGGGCTTGGAAACTCCTTGTACATCCGTCCGTTCGTTATCGCGACGCAGAACGGAGTATCGGCCTCTCCCTCGGATCAGTATAAATTTATGATCATCCTCTCGCCGGCTCAAGCTTATTATACCGGAGAAGTGAAAGTGGTGATTGCAGAACACTTTTCTCGCGCTGCCGATGGCGGTGTAGGTGCTGCCAAGGCTGCTGGTAACTACGGAGCTCAGTTCTACCCTACCAACCTAGCTAAGGAAATGGGCTATCAGCAAGTGATCTGGACCGATGCCAATGAACACAAATACCTGGAGGAAGCGGGTACCATGAACGTGTTCTTTAGAATTGGCGACACACTGCTTACTGCACCGACCAACGACAGAATCCTGGACGGAATTACTCGTAAAAGTGTGATTCAAATTGCCAAGGACGCTGGAATAAACGTAGAAGTAAGACGTGTTTTGGTGGATGAAGTTGTGGCAGCTGCTAAAAATGGAACCTTAAAGGAGATCTTCGGAGCAGGAACTGCAGCGGTGATCAGCCCGGTAAGCGGGTTTAGCTATAAGGGAGAACAATTTGACATAGCTAGTTCAGAAGATAGCTACGCCAAAAAATTCAAATCGGCCTTGATGAACATTCAGCACAACCTAGCTGATGATCCATACGGCTGGCGCTACGCGATCAATTAAGCATCTAAAATCTCAGCAATATTGGGCTTGAAGTAATTGGGCCCTTTGAGTACTTTACCATCTTCTCTATAGATGGGTTTTCCGTCTGCACCCAATTTGCTCATATTGCTGCGCTGAATTTCTGTAAAGACCTCTTCAATTTTGTGTTGCAGCCCGTGTTCTATGATGGTTCCGCAAAGAATATAAAGCATATCGCCCAAAGCATCAGCAACCTCAACCAAGTCTGCATTATTGGCAGCCTCTAGATACTCCTCATTCTCTTCACGCATGAGTTTATAGCGCAACAAATGTTTGTCCTCTCCCAAATGGGCCTTAGGAGCTTTTAAACTGTCTAAACCAAAAGCGTCGTGAAAAGCCTGAACGGCAGCAATTTTATCTTGCATAATGTGGGTTCTAAGTTGTAATTTTGTAAAAGCTAAATCTACAAAGATGTTCACGACCGGACGTATTGTTTTTATAAGTTTTTTTGTCCTTGCTTTTGTTTTGGCTATGATCTGGGCGTACCGCAAAGACAAGAACCTACACCTTAAACAATACAAGGGTGCTAAATGGATCCTGCTTGGGTTCATCCTTTTCCTACTCGCACTACTGGGGCTTAAAGAGGTGCTAAACCTATAGTCCTAAGCCACTTCCTTAACAAATATATTGAGGATTGCAAATTGGAATTTTAACATTTGCAGCCTAACTTTTCAAAAAAATACCCCCTAACGGGTATGTTTTTGGGGCTATACTATTCTCAATTTTGACCTATGAAACTATTCAACAATCCTGTAGTAAAAGAGGTGATCCCTCACACCTTACTGTTCTTTGCCGGAATAGCAACGCTAATCTTTTGTTATAAACTAGCCGGCGATCTAAAGTCAACAACACCAGATGAACAAATGCACGTTTTGCGCATTTTTATAGCCTTTGGAGCGGCGGCAATATCTATTGCACTCCCGGGCTTTATAGAGGTAGGTAATAACGCGCTTAAAACAGCGGAAGACAAATCTACCATGAGTTTAAATCTTAAAGCAGGCGGAGCCTTAGCCATCTTTGTATTGGTGTATTTGGTACAGCCGATTGGGTGATAAGATGTTGGGGTTATTTAAATACTACCGAAGCGAAAAACAAGCTGATCTTGCGCTATCTCAGTGGGATGATGAATATTTCCAAAAAGATCCTGATTTAATATACATTTCGGTTATTAAATCACGTAAGTGGTGGTATCATTTTGAGCTGGAATTTGCTAGAAAGGGCGGTAAAAACGATCGACTCGGAATACCTGTAGATATTCCAGAATATCTTCCAATTAGAAATAAAAATTTAACATCAGTTTCAAGTTCAAAAGAGTTAAAAATCAAGACACGAATCATTGATGCTGACGATGTTTCCAACATAGACGAAAACAAGTCTGTAGATTTTATGTATGATCCAGTTATTCAAGGTGGCAAAAGCGTTAGCAACTATCCTAGACGTTATGGTGGAACACTTGGCTGTGTATTTTATCTGAAGGGCATAGAAGGCATGTTCGGTGTTTCCAATCATCATGTTCTGCAGGACAACAATTCAGAAAGAATCGACGATATATTTAATCCTAGAGTTAAAGGCCTTACCAACAATGATCTTGAAAGTGCTCGCTCAGGGTATTTGGTTTGGGATAAGTTCAAACCTTTTATCGACGCGGCGTTCTACAGAATAGAAGACGAAGATAGAGTTAAAAGCGGACTGAAAAATGGAGATCATTTATGCGGATTAAACAGAAGGCCGAAACGAGGTTTGAAAATTAAAAAAACAGGGTTTAAAACCAATGATACCACAGGAATAATAAGATCACGAAATACAACTGTAAGAGTTAGTGTACACGGTGTTAAAAGCCTTTTTAAGAAACAAATTCAGTCTTCTAAAATATCTAATTCTGGAGATAGTGGATCAATAGTTTATGATTGCAATAAGCATGTAGTTGGTTTGCTATTTGCCGATGACAAAAGAAGCGATGATGGTTTTTCTTATATAAACAATATCAACTACTTGTTCAATTACAAGTTTGAAACAACAGAATATTTACACTTACCAAAAGGAAAAATACCTTTTGAAAAATTTGAAATAGAATCGTTTGTTTAATTTAAAATCAAGAAAGTTATGAGCTCCCCAATTAGAGTTGGTTCGTATCAATACCAAAAGGTATTTGAAGACGACGACGTAATAATAACAGCGAAATTATATTGGAAAAATAATCTTAAGGATGTCTCAAGAGGACACTTTAGATTAGTAAATAAGAATTTTGCTGGCGACAAATACAAAATACATAATGCTCTTTTCTGCAATGCGCACCGCATGCTTGAATTGAGGCTTTCTTCTCATTCAAACTTCGGTGCTTCCAATGACATATTTAATCAGGATTTAGATGGCATGCAACTTGGAATAGGAGATCAACAAGCATTTTGGTTTAGAGTATCTGTTCAAAGCCAAACTTGCACTAGACCTGAGTGCCAAACCCCTGACATTGGTGGTTCACCAGACGACAAAGAAGGATCAATTTTAATTGGAACACAATAAGATTGACACCTATCAAATACATAAAACAATTAGTTGTGCTGGTGGCAGTTTTAGCCACCGGCACTATTTATGCTCAAGTCCCAGACTTTGACAATGTCGAGTCTTTGTTGGAAAACAATGAATTTGAAAAAGTGATCGTAGCTTTAGAAGATTTCACCAACACTGAGAATTCGGATAAAGCACAACTGGCTGAAGGACAAGTTCTCATTGGGAGAGCATTTTTAGGCCTTGATAAGCATGACAGTGCGTTTAGGAACTTCTTGAACGCCAAGCGGAATTGGAAATCTATCGACAGTCTTTATAAAGAGGCAGATGCGAATGTTTTGATTATTGAAACCCTATCACATCAAAAGGCAATCAAATCAAAAATTAAACCCTATTTAGATGAATTGGTTGAATTTGCAGAAGATGTAGATGATCCATCTTATTTAACACAAGCATACGGAAGGCTGGCCACGGAGTTCAATCACAAAGACGACATGGACAACGCAATTGCCTATTATGACAAAGCAATTGATCTGGCATATACCACCGATGACACCCTAAGGGCGGTAAGCTTTCAATTCAACAAAGGAGTGGCCTATAATTCGGCCAAAATGAAGTTGTATAAAAAGGCCATTGAATCTTTTAATGCGGCGGCAGATTACTTCTTAAAGAACAATCAAATAGAATATCTCGCTTTTGCATACAATAATCTTGGCGAGTCTTATGCTGGTCTCGAACAGTACGACTTAGCCATTAAGTATTACAATAAAGCAGATAGCCTTCCAATAAAAGTCAACGTCTCTAAGACAAAACGAATTTTCTACAAAAACCTTGAGCTTCTTTATCGCAACACTGAAGATTACAAAAAAGTTCTTTTCTATCTAGAAAAACAAAAAGCGATAACTGACAGTACTGATGATCGCTATCAAAATTTAAATATTGAAGTTGCTGAGGCGAAAATTCAACTCGTTGAAAGCGAAAAAGAAACCCTAATACAAAAACAAGAATCCACCCGCAACCAAAACATCGCTTATGGCTTGGGAGGTCTATTACTACTCGGTAGTATCATTGGCTTTTTGGTGTACCGCAATACCAAACGTAAGCAACGTATTGCAGAGCAGGAAAAAGAGATTGAGGTACAGAAGACCGAGAAACTGCTCAAAGATCAGGAGCTCAGCACCATTGACGCCATGATCGCTGGGCAGGAAAAAGAACGTCAGCGCTTGGCGAGCGACCTACACGACAGCGTGGGCGCGACCCTCTCCGCAGCTAAAATGCAGTTTGAGCACCTCAAAAAACACCGTGGAAAACTGGACAATGAAGAAGAATTCTACGAGCGCACCCAAACACTCCTGGAAGAAGCCTATTCGGAGGTTCGCTCTATGGCGCATGCCAAAAACTCTGGGGTTATTGCCAAACACGGCCTGTTGCCAGCAGTAAAAAAGCTAGCCCGCAACGCAGCAGCAACAGGAAAATTAAATGTAGAAGTTCAAGATTACGGCTTGGATCAACGCATGGAAGGGTCTTTAGAAATTGCTGTGTTTAGAATGGTTCAAGAACTGGTCACCAACATCATCAAGCACGCGGAGGCTACGGAAGCCAATATTTCTCTCACCCAACATGAGGATGTGCTCAATCTGGTTGTGGAAGACAATGGAAAGGGCTTTAAAGTGGGCAAATTCACCGACAAGGATGGAATGGGCCTAGGCAGTATTGAAAAGCGTGTGGAGCACATGGAAGGGCAAATGGAAGTGGATAGCACGCCCGGCAAAGGTGCAAGTATAATCATAGACATTCCGCTCTAATGTGGAACGACCTTACATCTAACGTCTACAGCTTTTTCACAGGAGGTTTGCTGTTTTTGGTAGTCTACCACCTGATCATCTACGCCCAAAACAAGAAGTCCTACTACCTCTATTATTCGTTTTATATGCTGTGCTTAGCCTTGTATTTATTACAATGGAATCTAGGCATGCCCAATGATATTCCCTTAGCTTCTACCCGGGCATTACTGCTGTGCTTAAGTGGTGGATTCTATCTGTGCTTTGTCAATACCCTTGTTGATTTTAAAACAGAGAATCCCAAATGGCACCGCATTTTAGACCGAGCTTCTAAGATCGCTTTTGCGCTCAACGCTCCTTTGATCCTGGTCTACTTTTTAGGCCCAGAGGGTTTGAATTATCAGATCATGCTGTTCAATCTATACGCTTTGGCGTACATCATCTTTGCAGCGCGGATCTTTTATCAACTCTATAAACTCAATACTATTTATTCACGCTATTTGTTATTGGGATCAACATTCTACTTTATAGGAGCTGTTCTTACCTTCTTTACAAGCTTTTTTATCTCTATTGCTGAGTTTAGTGAGCGCTTTGGATTTCAACTGCTGAGTTTTACTGTGATCGGTATAACCCTTGAGGCCATAGTTTTCGCTGTGATCATCGGGTATAGAAATAAGGAAACCGAAAGGCTCAAATTACTCTCCGAAGAAAACGAAAAGTTAGAGGCTCAAAAGGTTATCACGTTAATAAAAGATCAGGAACTGCGGGCCATTGACGCCATGCTTACCGGTCAGGAAAAGGAACGACAACGCCTGGCCAGTGACCTTCACGACAGCGTAGGCGCTACCCTATCCGCAGCAAAAATGCAGTTCGAATATTTAAACAAGCATAAAGATCAACTAGAAAATAAAGAGCAGTTCTTTACCAAAACACGAGAGCTTTTGGACAAGGCATATGAAGACGTTCGCAGTTTTTCACATGCCAAGAACAGCGGAGTCATGGCTCAAGACGGTTTATTGCCAGCCATTCATCAGCTCATCAAGACCAATTCCATTGCAGGCGCCCTTGAGATTGAACTGCAGCAATTTGGGCTCAATGATCGTTTGGATGCCACCATGGAGATCTCCATTTTTAGAATTATTCAAGAATTGGTCACCAACGTGATCAAACATGCCAAAGCCCGATTTGTGAGCATCTCATTGACCAAACACGAGAATTTTTTGAGCATTGTTGTTGAAGATGATGGCCAGGGTTTTAAAGGCGATCAAAAAACATTAAGACAAGGCATGGGACTCTCCAGTATTGAGACCCGTGTGGAACATTGGGAAGGCACTATGGAAATAGACAGCCGACCCGGAAAAGGCAGTAGCATTTTAATAGACATACCTTTATGATACGCGTAGCAATAGCAGAGGACCATCAGTCCTTAATTGACGGAATCAATCTCTTACTCAAATACGAGGAAGACATTAGTGTAGTTGGCATGGTCAACGACGGAGAAGCCTTGGTAAACTTGGTCAATCTCAAACAACCCCATGTAGTATTGACCGATATAAAAATGCCGAAAATGGACGGTATTACAGCTTGTAAATACATTTTAAAAGAACGCCCACACACCAAGGTCATTGCCTTTACCATGTTTGAAGATCAAGGAGCTGTAAGCGAAATGATCGCTGCAGGTGCCAAAGGATATTTGCTTAAAAACTCTCCTTTGGAAGACGTGCTTACTGCCATTAAGGAAGTACATAAGGGAGGAACCTTTTTTGACAAGACCATCGATGTGGAAGCTGCGAGCAATCCTTCTGGGCAAGGTGCTAAAAAAAGCTTACTGTCTAAAAGTGAACGAGAGATCCTAAGATTGATCGGAGAAGGAAAGTCTTCTAGCGAGATCGCTGAGATCAGATTCAACTCGGTTTCCACCATTGAAAAGCACCGTAAAAATATGATTCGTAAATTAGGGCTCTCAGGCAAAGGAGAACTTCTCCGCTACGCCTTAGAAACCAAATACAATTTTGAATCTTAAATGAATTCTATTTGCATCCCCAATCTACCCGCCACTGGGTATATTACCACTTCAATCTGCTCACTAATATTGTAGAAATTAATTCAATTATCATGTATAAATTAGCACTCCTCACTATTCTTAGTTTATTTTTAACCACAACTGACGCCACCGCCCAAAGCCGCGATTTTGACGGAATTTGGTCAGGCTCATTAATCACCTCTAACGGAGATGAAAATGAAATTACCCTCTACATTGAGGACAATAATGTCTATTCCGTATATATTGATGAAGACGGTGACCGAGCCAAGTACAAAATGAATGAGGTCATCTGGTCCAAAGGTTATGGCGAACAGATCAGCTTTGTTTGGATGAACAAAGGTGGCGCTTGGACAGAAACTCAAATGTATTCCATTGTCTGGTTAGACAGAAACCGCATTTCTGTGCATCACTTGCGCCATGTAAGCAATGAAGATGGCGAAAGCGGTAATACGGACTGGGGTTACACCTCTGAAGGAATCCTACGAAAAGAATAATAGCATTTCAAAACCATAAAAAACCTCCCGGAACCACCAAGGTCGGGAGGTTTTTTTATTTTCTCGATTCCTGTTTACTTCAGGAAATTATAACGCTTGGCGTAATCCAGCATCTGCGACTCAAAACTAGCAGGTTGCTTTATTTCAAAACCAGTGATCTCACCTGCATCGTTCATTACCGGAACGATCTCAGGATTCACAAATCCACCATAAGGAGCAGAAGTGAACTTACTGTTTCTATCCAGTACTTCTTTATGCAAGTTCTGGTCAACTTTCACTCCGTAGTCCTCTACCAAGGCTTTAGCTGCGTCGTAATCTCCTTCTGAGGTAATACGTTGAGTCTCGCGTAAGAGACGCCCAAAGATCTCACGTAACTTTTGATAATCGTTGATGTTGTAATAGGTCTTTCCGTCTTGAACGATCTTCTCGATCACATTGTCTTCTAAACCTTGCTCATAAGCCCAAGCACTCACCCATTGGCGGTTACGCATATGCGCTTCTTCTACATCAGCACCCAACTCCAAACGCACCAATTGACTTACCAAACCGTTACGGATATAACCGTCATAGGCTGCCATACCGGTTTTCTCCCAGTCTTCAACCAAACCGAGTTCTTGTAGCTTAGGGTCCATTAAATAATACAATCCAAAAAGATCTGCACGACCTTCTTCAATGGTTGATTTATAACTCTTCAAGGTCTCTTTTGGAGTTCCAACCCCTGGATTGATCTGTCCAGAAGCGTGTCCAACCACCTCGTGAAGCGCCGTGTGCAGCTTATCGGCCAATTGCCCGTATTTAGTTTCTAGTTCGATCTCTAAAGAGTCATAAGCAAATTCCTTAAGGCGTCCAGTGCTACCGGCATTGGCATAAGAGTTAATGATGTTTCCTAAAGACACAGACTTACTGCCGTGCTTTTGACGGATCCAGTTGTTGTTAGGCAGATTCACTCCAATCGGCGTAGAAGGTGAAGCATCTCCCGCCTCTCCTGCTACATTTACGGTCTTATAAGAAACTCCAGTAACACTGTCCTTTTTGTGTTCGTCCATCAAAGGAGAATTGTCCTCAAACCACTGGGCCTCTTTAGAAAGCACCGCCATCTTCTTAGACATATCAAAATCTTTGATTTCCACGATGGTCTCATAGGATCCTTTGTAACCTTTAGGATCGTTATACACTTCAATAAAGCCGTTGATCCAATCAATGTTTCCTTCGGTGGAGTTTACCCAAGCCACGGCATAGTCATCCCAAGTATCCAGGCTACCTGTTCGATAGTACTCAATGAGCAACCCTAAAGCCTTGGCTTGATTCTCGCTTTCAGCCACGCCTTTAGCGAGCTCCAACCATTTAATGATCTCATCAATTGCAGCACCATACATGCCACCACTTTTGTAAACTTGCTCGACCAATTGACCATCTTCCTTAACCAAACGGGTGTTCAATCCAACTTCAATTGGCTCATCAGCATCTACCTCAATAGCGCTGTAGTAAGCTTCAACATCGGCCTCAGTAACATCAGGTCCGTAGAAATTGATCGCACTTTCCAAAACGATATCCGCATCTTTACTCAGATTTACTTTCTTAGAATCTGCATCGTTAAAGATCACTTCAAAAGCCTCGGCATTCAATTCTGTATTGGTAGCAGCCAATAGCTCTTTCAAATAGCTCTGTGCAAACTCTGGCTTTAATTTATCATTGGAATAATGGTGGTGAATTCCGTTGGAGAACCACACGCGTTTAAGGTACACCTCAAAAGCTTTCCAATCATCGCTAGATTTATCACCTTGGTAATTCGTGTAAACGTTTTCTAAAGCTGCGCGAATGGCCAAGTTATGTCTGTAGTTTTGAGCCCACATAATATCGCGGCCTGCTAATCCAGCTTGGGTTAAATAGTAAACCAGCTTTTGCTCTTTGAGGGTCAGATCATCCCAGCCGTCAATCTTGTAACGCAAGATCTTCAGATCCGCGAACTGATCAATCTGATATTGAAATTCCTGCTCGGCCTGTGAATTGGTAGTCTCTGCGCCAGAATCGTTTGCAGATTCCTGACAAGAGATAAGCCCTAGCGCAAGAAAGCATCCTGCTAAAAGGTATTTGATATTCATAATATAGTTAGTTTAGATATGCGCAAATGTAGCAAAATATTCCCGTTGAATTTGATATCTTAGAGCCTCATCAACAGCTAGAAAACATGAAGTTTTTAAAGTATTTGTTTTTGCTGATCCTCGTGATCTTAGTGGCAGGAGCGGTCTACTTCGGAGCTCAAGACGGCACTTTTGACGTCACGGCTACCAAAGATCTCAAAGTACCTCAATCATTGGCCTTTAAGACTGCATATAATTATCAGAGCTGGAGTCAATGGGGTCCTTGGATGCAAACCGATCCGAATGTACAGATCACCTATAGCGATACCCTCCAAGGTGTTGGCGCTGGATATTCTTGGGTCAGCGATCACCCAGAAGTGGGTCAAGGTAATATGAAAACCGTGGCCATTACAGAAAATGAAGCCATAGAACAAAAGATCACCTTCAATACGCCTTTGGGCGATAGCTCCTCTGATGTCTATTGGAGCTTTGAACCGGGACCGGACAACACCACCCGCGTAAGCTGGGGTATGAAAGGAGAACTCAGTCTATTGGAAAAGGTCTTTATGTCGTTTCAGTCCGGATCCTTTGAAGAGGCCACTAAAGAAATGTATGAAAAAGGTTTGGAAAATATGGAGAACCACATTTTGGAACAGATGGCCAAGTTCTCTGTGAGTTTTGACGGGATCGTGGAATATGGAGGCGGCTATTATATGTACGTGACTGAATCTGCAACAACTGCAGGCCGAGCGGCTAAAATGGGTCCCATGTTAGGCGAGGTGATGACCTATATGCAATCCAATAACATTCAGCAAAGCGGTGCGCCTTTTACCATCTTCCATCAAATGGATGAAGCCGCAGGAACTGTTATCTTTTCCGCAGCCATTCCGGTAAAAGAACGCATCAATACCGCTCCAGACAGCAATGTTTTGTGCGGATATATTGAACCTTTAACAGCGATCAAAACCACGCTAAAAGGAAACTATGATCAATTGGATGAGGCCTACAAAGCCGCTCATACCTACATCGAAGAAAAGGCCTTGATGCTGGATCCAGAAAAAGCTCAATTTGAGGTCTACGCTTCAGATCCTGGATTGGAACCAAACCCTGCCAACTGGTTGACCGAGGTCTATGTTCCTATTATCGCACCAACAGAAACCATTAATTAATGAAAGCTGTATTACTGGTCTTTTTAGGAGGCGGATTGGGTAGTGTTTTGCGCTATGGCGTTAATACTTGGACAGCGCATCTAAATTATTCTCCTTTCTGGGGAACCTTTATGGTCAATATGATCGGTTGTTTGCTGATCGGATTGCTATTTGGCTGGAGCATGCGCTTTTCTTGGATGGATCAAACCCTGCTCTGGTTATTGTCTGTAGGGTTCTGTGGCGGGTTCACTACTTTTTCCACCTATGCCCTAGAAGGACAACAATTCTTAAAAGACGGTCAGTTGGCCAATTTTGTTGGCTATATGGCTGGTAGTGTTTTGGTGGGAATTGCGGCAGTTGGTCTTGGGATTTGGCTCAGTCGCATCGGAATAAATTCCTAAGAAGCCTTGCCATTGAATTAAAAATTGTAGTTTTATTCTTCAATTGAATCAAAATGATTTGTACTACAGTCCAATACAAGTATCAAAACTGGTCTTACGACCTTATGGAGGCTGTGCATTAATGAGCGAAAATTAAACCAATTATAACAAGCGTCCAGTCTAAACCCTGGACGTTTTTTTTTACCCAAAGTGAAAACACTATACAGAAACTACATCGAAAACTTTAAAGGACTCTCCAGAGAGATCTGGATGCTGTCTTTGGTGACACTGATCAACAGAACGGGTGCCATGGTGATTCCGTTTCTTTCCCTTTATTTGATGAAAGAGCTGAATTTCACCTTTGCGCAAGTTGGCTGGATCATGTCGTGCTACGGTTTAGGTTCTGTTTTAGGGACCTATGTGGGCGGACGCATTACAGACATCATTGGGTATTACAATGTGATCGTTCTGAGTTTGTTCTTAGGTGGATTGGGCTTTATTAGCTTGCAATGGGCATCCGGTTTCTACGGAGTCTGTGCAGCGATTTTTGGTGTTATGTTTTTGGTGGATGGATATCGCCCTGCGGTATTTGTCGCTGCAGAGGCCTACAGTACTCCGCAGACCGTGACGCGTGCCATTGCTTTGATCCGCTTGGCGATCAATTTGGGCTTTTCCATAGGGCCGCTTATTGGCGGAATCATCATTGCTACTGCTGGGTACAACGCTATTTTCTGGATAGATGGGGTAAGCTGTATGATCGCTGCTGGAGTGATGATTCTGGGTCTAAATGCGGTTAAAGCACCTACCAAAGCAGAACGAAAAGCTATGGTCAAACGCGGAGCACCTCCGCTTAAAAGCCGTCCGTTTTTGATCTTCTTTTTGCTGATGATGCTCATAGCTATTGTCTTTGTACAGTACTTTTCTTTGGTACCGATTTATTACGAAAAGATCTACAACCTCAGTGAAGACATCATTGGGTGGATCTTGTTCCTCAACGGAGCCATGATCGTACTGACAGAAATGCCGCTGGTGGGTTGGTTGGAAAGAAGCAAACTCTCCAAGACTAGATTGGTAGCTATTGGCACACTCTTTTTAGCAGCAAGTTTCTTGGTCCTAAATCTGGGGCATCACTTTGGCTTGCTAATTATAGGAATGATCTTGATGACTATAGGAGAAATGATAGAATCGCCCTTCTCTAACGCCTTGGCATTGGAGCTCTCTCCAGAAGGCCGCAAGGGCAGTTATATGGGCATGTACTCCATGAGTTGGAGTTTTTCTCACGTTTTCGGGCACAATACGGGGATGAACATGGCCGATCGTTTAGGTTTTGGGATGACCTTTAATATCTTCGGAATTGGACTGTTAGTGATCGCCTTGATTTGCGACCGAATGCATAAGATTTGGAAGCAATCTGTTCCCTTTAATCCAACAAAAGAACACGAACCAAAAAATGGATGATCTTATTGGTTACTCTACTGAGTTTAAGCAGCTGCAAACAAGGCCAAGAAGGAAGTTTGGGCACGGTTGAATTGGAGACCACCAAGACCTTTCCTCCAATCAATCCTTTTAGGTATAATGTAGGATTCTTGATCATGGATGGCACATACAACACGGAGTTTACCGCGCCATTTGATATTTTTCAACATACCATTTATCGAGACAGCATTAAGGCCATGAATGTCTTCACGGTTGCCAATACGGATGATCCGATCACTACGTTTGAAGGCGTACGTATCATTCCGGATTACAACTATTTGAACGATGAGATCCCTAAGATCGATATTTTGGTGATCCCTAGTGCAGAGCATCATTTAGACACAGATTTGGAAGATACCGCTATGTTGGAATGGGTTAAGCAGGTGGCAGACAAAGCCATGTTTGTGACCTCGCATTGCGATGGAGCCTTTGTATTGGCTAAAGCTGGCTTGTTGGATGGTTTGGCTTCTACAACCTTCCCTTCTGATATTGACAAGTACAAGGAAATGTTTCCACAATTAGATGTACGTGAAGATGTGCTTTTTGTGCGTCACAACCGCTACATTACTTCTGCTGGAGGCGCTAAGAGTTTTGAAGCAGCTTTGTTCACTGCAGAATTACTCTACGGAAAAGAAGTGGCTAAACGCCTGGCACAAGGCTTGGTTATCGCCTGGGATCTGGACCAAGTACCACACGTAAATATTGTGGATTAATTTAAGGGCTGAATTGGCGCATTCTTGATCACATCAGACAAGACGATCTGCGTTTTGGTCTCTCCGTAAATGATCAGCTGATCGATAAAACTCTCCAAGTGAAGTTGGTTTTTTAGCACTACTTCCATCACGATATTCTCATTACCTGTAATGCGATAACAGTTTACAACTTCATTAAAGGTCTTTACCTTTTCTAAGAAGGGTTTGAGTTTCCCCATAAAGGCTCTCAAGGTTATAATTGCCTTGAGTTGATAGCCCATTTCTAGTGATGAAAGATTGGCGTGATAACCATTGATCACTCCTGCATCTTCCATCTTTCTAATGCGCTCTGCAACGGCCGGTGAAGTAATGCCAACTTGCCTCCCGATCTCCGCATTAGACTGACGTGCGTTAGCCTGCAAGCACTTGAGTATCTTCCAATTAAGGGTATCCATCTTCATTTGTTCAGTATTTACACTTATAAAATTACGATTATAAAGTAAATATATCTAAAAACTTTAAATTCGATAGAATACTCCCTTAATATCTAAGTAACTTTGAGTGTTTTGATAATCTATCATTACAATTGCTATGTATTCAAAGGTTCCCTCATCGCCTGTTTATCAAAAGGCACTAGAGATTTTTACCTTGTCGAGACGGATATCTGACTACCTCATTGAGGATTTGTCAGAACTCAATCCTCACGGGAAGGAGAATCCGCACATCTATTTCACAGGAGATATTATCCAACAATCGGTTTGTTTAGCACCAGAGATCTTGAAGGCTGAACAACAGCTAGAGCGCGATAAAAAGCACAAGCACGCTGATTACCTAAACCGATTGACCAATCGTCTTTACAGAAATTGCGAACGTTTAGAAGGTAGCAACAGCAACGGTGCTGAATTTGTAGGAATTCTTAGAAAAGAATTGCGCAAATTCAAGAAGTTGCAACGCAATTGGATGCTTACCCTTTAAAGATTTCTTACATATTTCTGCGGTACTGACCGCCTACTTCAAACAAAGCTTGGGTAATTTGCCCTAAGGAACAACGCTTACACACTTCCATAAGTTGCTGGAAGATATTGTCGTTTTGTACAGCAGCTTGTTGCAATTCTGCAATCAGGTCTGTGGCTATATCCTGATGACGCTCATGCAGGGATTCCAAAGTTTCGATCTGTTGTTGCTTCTCCTCTTCCGTAGCGCGGATTACCTCCGCAGGCAATACCGTTGGAGATCCCTTTTTACTCAAGAAGGTATTCACTCCAATGATCGGGAATTCCCCATTGTGTTTCAGGGTTTCATAGTACAGGCTCTCCTCTTGGATCTTTGAACGCTGATACATGGTTTCCATAGCTCCCAGAACACCTCCGCGTTCCGTGATACGATCAAACTCCGCTAAAACAGCTTCTTCTACCAGCGCGGTCAGCTCCTGGATAATATATGCCCCTTGGATCGGGTTTTCATTCTTAGCCAGTCCCAATTCCTTATTGATAATAAGCTGAATGGCCATAGCACGACGCACACTTTCTTCTGTAGGCGTAGTGATGGCTTCATCGTAAGCGTTGGTATGCAATGAATTACAGTTATCGTATATCGCATACAAGGCCTGAAGCGTAGTTCTGATATCATTAAAATCGATCTCTTGTGCGTGTAAGCTTCTTCCTGAGGTTTGAATGTGATACTTCAGCATTTGAGCTCGAGGGTTCGCACCGTATTTGTGCTTAAGTGCCTTGGCCCAAATTCTACGTGCCACACGTCCGATCACCGCATATTCCGGATCGATTCCATTGCTAAAGAAAAACGAAAGGTTGGGACCAAATTTATTGATGTCCATCCCACGGCTCAAATAGTACTCTACATAGGTAAAGCCATTCGCCAAGGTCAAGGCCAACTGCGTAATTGGGTTAGCTCCTGCCTCTGCAATATGATATCCAGAAATAGATACTGAATAGAAGTTACGCACCTGTTGATCAATGAAATACTCTTGTACATCACCCATTAAACGCAAAGCGAATTCCGTAGAGAAAATACAAGTATTCTGTGCCTGATCTTCTTTTAAGATATCGGCTTGTACCGTTCCACGCACTTGCGTTAAGGTTTCTGCTTTGATGCGCTCGTATACCTCCTGAGGCAATACTTCGTCTCCGGTAACTCCCAAAAGCATTAAACCTAAACCGTCATTACCTTCAGGCAAATCACCACGGTAAACAGGACGCTGTTGTCCTTTGGCTTTATAGATGGCATTGATCTTTTTATCGATCTCGGCCTCCAGGCCTTCTGCCTTAACGTATTTTTCGCAGTTTTGATCAATAGCGGCATTCATGAAGAAGCCCAAAAGCATTGGCGCCGGACCATTGATAGTCATACTCACCGAGGTCATTGGATCACTGAGATCAAAGCCGCTGTAAAGCTTTTTAGCATCGTCCAAACAGCAGATAGAAACTCCAGAGTTCCCGATCTTTCCGTAGATATCGGGTCTGTGCCCTGGATCATTTCCGTACAAGGTCACCGAATCAAAAGCCGTAGACAAACGCTTGGCTGGCATACCTTGCGAAACGTAATGAAAACGTCTGTTGGTACGTTCTGGCCCACCTTCACCCGCAAACATGCGTGTTGGATCTTCTCCCGTGCGTTTGAATGGATAAAGACCAGCCGTATAAGGGAATTCACCCGGCACATTTTCTTGCAAAGCGTACTCTAAGATCTCTCCCCAAGCGGTGTACTTAGGCAAGGAAACCTTCGGAATGTCTGAATGAGAAAGTGACTTGGTGTGGGTTTCAATTTTGATCTCTTTGTCACGTACTTTAAAGCTGTAGATCGGAGCCTTATAGCGCGCCACCTTATCAGGCCATTGTAAAAGCAATTCCCAATTGTACGGATCCAGGTTCATCTTGACACGATCGAACTCTTTTTGCAGTAAGTCCATAAAGACCTTGTTGTCTTCTGAAACTGCTTCCGCTATAAACTCTTCATTCAGACCGCCTTTGGACAATACATCCTTAAAGCGCGCATCAGAATCCACATTTAAAACAGAACATATGGTCTTGTAGATACCAAAGAGCTGTTGGGCTGTGGCGATCTGTGCTGTGGCACGATCATCATAGGCGCGGTTGTTTTCCGCGATCTCCGACAAATAGCGTGTACGAGCAGGTGGGATGACGTAAATCTTTTCACTCATGGCATCGGTCACCTCATAGCTGCTGTCAAGCTCAGCACCGGTACGCTCCACCAAGGTGTCCATGACTTTGCGATACAGGGTATTCATCCCCGGATCGTTGAATTGCGAAGCAATAGTTCCGTAAACCGGCAATTGCTCCTGAGGCGTATCCCACAGATTGTGGTTACGCATGTATTGTTTTTTAACGTCGCGCAAGGCATCCAAGGCGCCTCGCTTGTCGAATTTATTAATGGCGACAAGATCTGCAAAGTCAAGCATATCGATCTTCTCCAATTGCGTAGCTGCCCCAAATTCAGGAGTCATCACATAAAGAGAAATATCGGAATGCTCTAATATCTCGGTATCGCTTTGGCCAATTCCGGAGGTCTCCAAAATGATCAGGTCAAACTCCGCAGCCTTTAAAACCTCAACAGCCTCATTAACATACTTAGAAAGAGCCAAATTGCTCTGACGCGTAGCCAAAGAGCGCATATAAACGCGGGGAGAATTTATGGCGTTCATACGGATGCGATCTCCCAAAAGAGCTCCCCCAGTCTTTCTTTTTGATGGATCCACAGACACCAAGCCCACGGTCTTTTCCGGGAAGTCAATTAGAAATCTACGCACCAGCTCATCAACCAAACTCGATTTACCAGCACCACCAGTTCCCGTAATACCTAAAACAGGAGTGGTTGTCTTTTCATTTTTTTTGTGGATGGTATCCAGAGTTTCTTTAGCGACCTCTGGAAAATTCTCAGCTGCAGAGATGATCCGCGCAATAGCACCCGTTTCTTTGCTCGCCAAACGACCGACCTCGCCATTGAGTGAATCCCCAATTGGGAAGTCCGCTTTTTGAACCAGGTCATTGATCATTCCTTGCAAGCCCAATTCACGGCCATCGTCTGGAGAATAGATTCTGGTGATCCCATAATCCATAAGTTCTTTGATCTCCTCAGGGAGGATTACTCCACCACCGCCACCAAAGATCTTGATGTGACTGGCTCCACGCTCCTTCAGCAGGTCATACATATACTTAAAGTATTCATTGTGCCCGCCTTGATAAGAAGTCATTGCAATGGCGTTCGCATCTTCTTGGATCGCGGTGTTGACCACCTCTTCTACGGAGCGATCATGTCCTAAGTGAATCACCTCCACTCCTGTGGATTGTATGATTCTACGCATGATGTTTATCGCGGCATCGTGACCGTCAAACAGGGAGGCTGCTGTTACGATTCGTACTTTGTTCTTGGGTTTATATGGAGCGGCTTGCTGCATGGTATATTGTCCTAATTTTGGGGCAAAGTTAACTATTTTGAGGGTGATTTTTGTACTTTCACCCACAGAACGAAATCGTTTTAGGATACACTTAAGAAAAACACCCCTCAAAACCGAAATAAAACTCATGAAACGCTTTTCATTACTCGTATTGACCTTGATCACTTTTAGCTGCGGAGAACTGCAACAAGTTGTAAACTCGCTTCCCAATGGTTTGCCTCAACTCTCGGAGCAAGAAATTGGAAACGGTCTAAGAGAAGCCTTAGATCAGGGGATCGAAAAACAAGTGAGCAAACTCACTGCCAAAGACGGATTCTATAAAAATGAGCTCGTTAAGATCTTATTGCCAGAGGAGCTTCGTAAAGTAGATAAAGCCCTTCGTGATATAGGTTTAAGCAGTTTAGCAGACGAAGGCTTAAAAGCACTTAACAGAGCTGCAGAAGATGCCGTTAAACAAGCCACTCCTATTTTCGTAGCAGCGGTGAAGGACATCAGTTTTGCCGACGCTAAGAACATACTTCTAGGAGCCGATAATGCGGCGACTACTTATCTGCAGAATCGGACACAAACAGCGCTATACAATAAGTTCAATCCGGTGATCAATGACTCCTTTAGTCGCGTTGGTGCAGATGCCATTTGGGAGCAACTCATCAACAAGTACAACAGTATCCCTTTGGTCAATGATGTAAACCCAGATCTTACGGATTATGTTACTAATGAGGCGCTTAAGGGCGTGTATACAATGATCGCAGTTGAGGAGCAAGAAATCCGCAACAAAATTGGAGCGCGTACCACGGATTTATTGCGCCGTGTTTTTGCGTTACAAGACTAAAGGATCAGTTTTACGGATAAAACCACAATCCAGCGGGGGTTTTCTTACAGTTTTAAGACTAAGCTTTAAGGTAATATTAAGCTTAGTTTAAAGATTAGTAATTAACTTTGAGCCAAACCACTCCCCTATGTTATTTACCTTAAAAAGAAGTAAGCTTCGGCGTCTGGAGATCTCCTACCAGCGATGGATGCGTTATGCTTACACGACAGCCGTCTTTGACAAAGAAGAAAGCAAGCGAGCACTGCAAAATGCGGAACGCAAATTGCAAGAAATTCAAGGCTTGTTAAACTCAGAATACGTTAGCGCATCTGCCTAAAATAAGTGTAGGCATCTTTCAATCGACTGCCGTACCAACTGAAGTATTCTCCGTCAACCAATTTTACCGGCTTACCGAGCTGGTCACTCAACTGTGCACGATCTTTTTCTTTAAAAGGATAGGGTTCAGAACTCAATAGGATCAAATCAGCTTGGGCTAATAAGGCCTCGTCTACCTCTGGATATCTACCTTTTGGATCTTGTAATAGATTCTCATAACCATTCTCACGTAGCAGATCACCAATAAAAGTAGCTTCACCAGCAACCATAAAAGGGCCTTTCCAGATCAGATAAGCTACTTTCAATCGCTGTTTTCCCTTTATGTAATCAGCAAATGCTGCACGTTGCTGGGTTATGGTTTTTACAAGTTCATCTGCCTTTTGCTGCTTCTCAAAAAGAGCACCCATAGCTGTGATAAATTCTAAACTGTCGTCTACAGTATAAATATCACTGACCCACACTGGAGCTATCCTAGCCAATGATTCAACGATTGCTTGGGTATTCTCTTCCTTATTGGCGATTATTACATCTGGAGCCAGCTTCGCTATCTTATCAATCTTGACGTTCTTGGTTCCGCCAATAACAGTTTTAGATTTCCGGAGATGCTCAGGATGTACGCAAAACTTAGTAAGACCAACGATCTTACCGGCTAAACCCAGATCTACAAAGAGTTCTGTTTGAGAAGGTACTAAGGAAACGATCCGCTGTGGCACGGATTTAAAACTGTGTGTGGTCCCTAATTGATCTTTAGATTGCATCTAGAATCACGGCCATTTGCTCTTGCAGTTCAGCCGCTTTTGCCGCAGCTGCTTCTGCAAAGTCTTCGCCTTTAGAGGCGTAAATGATTCCGCGAGAAGAGTTCACCAACAACCCTACATTTGGAGCCATACCGTATTTGCATACTTCTTTCAAACTTCCACCCTGAGCCCCAACACCTGGAATCAACAAGAATTGCTCTGGCAACTGTTTGCGAATTACCGCAAGATGCTCTGCTTTAGTGGCTCCTACAACATACATCAATCGGTCGGCATGTTCCCAATTTAAGGAAGTCTCAATGACTTGTTCATACACATTTTGACCACCCACTTGAAGGGTTTGAAACTCAAAAGCGCCAGCATTTGAAGTTAAGGCCAAAAGGATCACAAACTTCCCGGGAAACTGCAAGAATGGTTCCACCGAATCGCGCCCCATATAGGGAGCAACAGTGACAGAATCAAAATTCATCGACTCAAAGAATGCCTTTGCATAGCGCGTAGAGGTATTTCCAATATCACCGCGTTTTGCATCGGCTATGGTAAAATGATTTGGATACTCCTGATTTAAATAATCAATGGTCTTTTGAAGCGCTTTCCAACCCGTTAAGCCGTAGGCCTCGTAAAAAGCAGTATTGGGCTTGTAACCTACACACAAATCAGCTGTAGCATCAATAATGGCTTTATTGAAGGCAAAAATCGGATCCTCCTCATTTAAAAGGTGCGGAGGTATTTTTTCGAGATCAACATCGAGTCCTACACATAAAAAGGACTTTTTAAGCCGTATTTGCTCGGTAAGTTGTTGGCTGGTCATTTAAAAGAGTTCGCTGTTTTCTTTAAGCTTTTCAGTATTCTCGGCCAACATCAATTCATCAATAAGTTTTTGGATGTCACCATCAATGATGTTGCCTAGATCGTAAAGGGTGAGACCAATTCGGTGATCGGTCACACGGCCTTGTGGATAATTATAGGTGCGGATCTTTGCCGAGCGGTCTCCAGAAGACACCATGCTCTTACGCTTCTCTGAATCTGCAGCTTGCTTCTTAGCCAATTCTGCTTCATAAAGACGAGATCGCAATACTTTTAATGCCTTTTCTAAGTTCTTGTGTTGTGATTTCTGGTCTTGACAACTCACAATGATCCCAGTAGGTTCGTGGTGGAGTTTAATTGCCGAATAAGTCGTATTTACCGATTGACCTCCAGGTCCAGTAGAGGTGGTACGCTCAATACGTACATCTTGCATATCCAATTCCACATCAAACTCTTCAGCTTCTGGCAATACCATCACTGTTGCTGCACTGGTATGGACACGGCCTTGAGTCTCAGTTTGAGGCACGCGTTGTACACGGTGTACTCCGGCTTCAAACTTCATAGTACCGTATACATCTTCTCCAGCTACCTCAAAAATGATCTCTTTGAACCCGCCTGAAGTACCTTCATTATAGTCTACCGTAGAAACACTCCAACCCTTACCCTCACAGTACTTGGTGTACATGCGGTAAAGATCTCCGGCAAAGATACTGGCTTCATCACCACCAGTTCCAGCACGAATCTCTACTACGACATTCTTCGCATCTTCCGGATCTTTAGGGATCAGCATATAACGAATTTCCTCTTCTAATTGAGGAAGACGCTCTTTAGCCTCATCGAGTTCCATCTTGGCCATTTCAACCATCTCGTCGTCAGATCCGTCTGCGATGATCTCTTCGGCTTCAGAAATATTACCCGAAAGCGTTATGTATTCCTTGCGTTTTTTCATGAGTTCGCTAAGCTCCTTGTACTCCTTATTGATCTGGACATATCGCTTCTGATCAGAAATGATATCTGGCTGAATAATAAGGTCGCTTACCTCGTCAAAACGCTGTTTAACTATATTGAGTTTATCAAGCATAATTGCAAAACTTAGTCGTAAATTTACGACAATTAATGATAGCGGAATTCCCCGTATTCACTGCGAATAGTCAGTGATTTCTCCGCCGATGCCTCTACACGACCAACGCGCTTGGCAGCCACACCAAAAGATTCCGAAATGGCAATGATCTGATCGGCAACCGCCTCAGGAACGTACAATTCCATACGGTGTCCCATATTAAAGACCTGATACATCTCCTTCCAATCGGTTCCGCTTTCTTGCTGAATCAATTTAAAGAGCGGAGGCACCTCAAACATATTGTCCTTTACAATATGGAACTGATCTACAAAATGCAAGATCTTGGTCTGAGCTCCGCCACTGCAATGTACCATCCCGTGAATGTGATTGCGATCAACATCTTCCAGAATCTTTTTGATTATAGGCGCATAGGTACGTGTTGGAGACAGCACCAACTTTCCTGCATCTAAAGGACTGTCAGTAACCTCATCGGTAAGATTCTTGGAACCGCTGTACACCAAATCTTCTGGCACTGCTGGATCAAAGCTCTCCGGATACTTGCTGCTGAGTTGTTTGCCAAACACATCATGCCTAGCAGAGGTGAGGCCATTACTGCCCATACCCCCATTATATTCGGTTTCGTAGTTTGCTTGACCGTAAGAAGCCAGACCTACGATCACATCACCCGCTTGGATATTGCCGTTGTCAATCACTTCATCACGGCGCATACGCGCAGTTACTGTAGAATCAACAATTATGGTTCGTACCAGATCCCCGACATCGGCAGTTTCTCCTCCTGTGGGATAAATATCTACTCCAAAGTCGGCCATTTCTTTCACTAATTCTTCAGTTCCGTTGATTATGGCAGCGATCACCTCTCCCGGGATCCGGTTTTTATTGCGCCCGATAGTAGAACTCAAAGTAATTCCTGAAGTCGCTCCCACACATAATAAATCATCGAGATTCATCACCAAAGCATCTTGAGCAATGCCCTTCCAAACAGAAAGGTCACCCGTCTCCTTCCAATACATATAAGCTAAGGAAGATTTGGTTCCAGCTCCGTCTGCGTGCATGACCAAACAATGGTCATCACTCCCGGTCAAGTAATCGGGAACAATTTTACAGAAAGCCCTGGGAAACAAGCCCTTGTCAATATTCTTGATGGCATTGTGAACGTCCTCTTTGGCCGCAGATACACCGCGCCCCGCATAACGTTTGGAAACCTCCTTACTCATAGTGTTGTTGACTTAAAGGGCAAAAATACCACAATTGCTATAATTACTAAAGCAATTCGCAGGGCTTACTCCTCAAAATCAATCATAGAGGCGTTCGATTCCAAAAGTGTCTCATTAGGAGTCGGTTCTCCGAGATCATGTACAAAGATATTTGGTATAGCTGTCGAAGCTCTAGCCTTATCCGTGTAGTAGATATTGCTTTCATTCGGACCAAATTTCGGATCGATATTAATACGCCCTACGGTAACAAAATTATCGATTTGAGAGGCCGTAGCCGTAGGAATATCATATATAAAGATTCGAGCATCCTGAGGTAAATAAGAAGGTAGCTCTAAGCCTGAGGTATCGTACCAATACAACACTTTGGATCCATCGATGTTAAGATCTAATCCCCCAGCAGCACCAGGTTGACCATCAAAAATGGTGTCCAAAAGATTTCCATCTGTATCCACCGTAATAATAGACACATTGTAACCGTCAATATCATTTAGCTTTAAGGCTATAACATCATTAAACTGACTCCAGGCTATTTCTGTTACCAACATGCCTGCTGCAGGCTCATAGAATGACGTAGTAACACCAGCGGTAGCTGAACTGCTTACGCGGCGCACACCACTTAGCGTTGGGTACAAAATACTCGCACCATTGGGCTCCCAAGTATAATCAATCTCGTTAAGGTCAAAGCCACTTACAGGTACTGGGAAGGTCAATCGGCGTTTGTCCGAACCATCCTCGTTCATCAGGAATAAATGCGTTTGCGCTCCGACACTTTGCAGATAGGCAATTTTACCAATTGCACTGTTCTTTCTGGGACGCCAGCTGTTGTTTGCCTCAGAGGTCAACTGAATCAAATTACCTTCTAAATCGGCTCCGAAGATCACATTATTATCTCCAATTTTACGAACAAAGAGGTAATCTGCTTGAGGAATAGCAGAAGTTTCAAAACTACTAATAGTACTTAAGACTGGTGGATTTACGCCATCATCAGCGCTGATCTGCCAAAAATATTGTGCAGAATTAAGCAAGCCGCTATTCACGGTCAAAGTTGTGTCGGTAACTGTTTGAAACTCTAATACTTCATCGTTCTGATCATTTTGCAGGCTGATGGTATAGGTTACATTATCGTCCTCATCCGGATCACCACCAGACCAAATAAAGTCTATACTTAAAGGTAGATCTGTTGCGTTATTAGCGGGAGCAATAGGAACGGGAGTAAATGGAGAAGAATTAGCAACAACTTCTCTATTGAGCTCAAAGATCACGTTTGATTCGCGATTGGTCTGAACTACAGCAGCCTCAAAGTCAACGACAAATCCGTCAAGCTCTGCTTGGACGGCATAGTCTCCAACCTGCACACTTTCAATTACAAAAAGCCCTGCCTCAGAAGTAAACACCGTACTGGTTACAGGTTGGGTAGAGATCTTTACATTAGCCAAGGGCTCATTATCTCCACTAGAAACCACTAATCCAGTCAATGTACCAGTGGCTCCATCTTCAATTTTATCTTCACTACAACCCATTAGAATAGCAAGGGTAGCGATTGTTAGGTATCGAAATATAGTCTTGAATTTCATGGGTCCTTGTTTAGTTTGTAGGTTCCGGAGCTTTTCCTCCGCCAAAATGATAGTTTAGTCCAATTCCAAAAGTGAGGTAGTGATCGTTTCTAGATCCGAATATCTCATCGTCTAACTTGTCCGTAAAGGTCACATGATATCCAGCTCTTGCCATTAACGAGAAGTTAGGATTCAAAGTATACTCAAAGCCTGCTCCACCCTGGACTTTAAAGAAGCCCTCCCAGGCTTCTAAGAACTTGGATCTCGTATTGTCTACAAAACTGATATAGCCTCCCCCTCCATAGAAAATAGGCGAAAACTTATCACGAGGCAATAACCTGTATTGTAGATTGGCATCTCCTGCCAAAAACCAATACCTTCTGGAAATTGCTTTGTTCGAATTTAATCTGAGAATACTCCCTTCCACGCCAACTCTAAAGGCATCTGAGAGTTTGTACTGATAACCTAAACTTGCGTTGGCATCAACGTCGCTCGAAGAGAAATCACCGTTGATCAAATTACCTCCTACATTCACATTGAAAACGTGCTTCTTCTCACTACGTGCGGCAAGCTCGCGTTCGTATAGACCCGTGGAAGCCTCAAGCTCTTTTTCCAATAAATAATTATCGATGAGCGCTTGATCGATCTCTTGACCGTCTTTAGACTGCCAAAGACCGTCCATAATACCTTCAATAATCAAAGCTTCAACAGCTTTTTCAATGGCTTCAGAAACGGCGAGTTGTGTAGGTTCATTTTTGGTGAATCCTGTTTCAACCTCTAAGAGACGCTGAAAATTCACATAACGGAACAAGCTTACATCTATGGCTTGAGATAAAATAGTTTTTGAGACATAAACCGTTTTTAAAATAGCACCATTGCTAGTAGAAACGGCACGTAGATAAACCGTGATACGGTCTTGACGGTAACGGGTTGAACCTCCGGCTCCGAAATAACGTGCTCCCGCACCTCCCGTTAAAATATTTGTATCGTAGGAGATAACGCCACCTTCTAAAAGAATTCCTGCAAACAGCAAGGGTTTTAGTCGAGGGATATTCGCGTCAGGATTGGCCTTTCTGTAATCATCCCGCGTAGAGCGAATGATATTACGTTCATTGAGCAGGTTGCTCAGATTCTCGCGTTCAATTGGATTGAACCATTGTGAATCTTCCAGAGCTTTTATAAGGATGGTAGTTGCACCTTGAGTCACCGCGGTACTAAATGTACTACCATTCTCTACGGCTTTATATTGACCTGTTTGATCCTTAAAATTATAAACCCCCACAACGATCGGCTCATTGGGTAGCGGTAATTTGGTCAAAACAGTTGTTTGGTCGGATATTTCTCCCAATCGGGCAGATTGCACATCCACCGGTTGATTAAAAAGTGCCCCACAGCTGTTTAATAGGACAGCAAGAGACAACAGGGATATCCTGGACAGTAACGTTTTCATTACTTATTTATCTAGTTAGGTATGACTATTTGGGTTTGCTCACCCGTGGAAGTGTCGAGAATATTCACTACAAGGCCTTCCGCAGAATCGAAAATCTCAAGAGCTAGGGTACCAAAACTGTAGGTACCTGCTTCGAGACCATCTCCTAATTGAGCGGTGAATAAACTTCGTGTTAATTGGCCCAACACCTGTCGGTTAATGCTTTCTGCAAAGTCATCAAGCGTGGATAGGTCTTCACGAAGCGACCGGTCGTTGAAACCGTTTTGCGCGTTTGCTGAGTTCAGCAACCAGTTGTAGTTGAAGGTATCCCCGCCAAATGCAGGGTTTACAGCTCGATAAACCAACTCTTGTCCAAAGACAGATTGAGCGATCCCAAAGAGTAAAAGCGTTAGTAAAATCCTCATGGGTTAAAGCTAATATTTTTTTATGTTATTTTGATCCCGTTTTTGCTGTTGTAAGTACCTAATTGTCCGACTAAGTGCAATGTCTGCCATTTCTTTGATGTAGTCGCTTCTAGGGTTTACAAAAAACTGCCAAACAAGCGTCTCTCCAACCTTGACCTCTACCTTAGTATTTGTTCCTAAAGCCAGGAGTTCCTCGATGGTTATGATGAACTCTGAATTTACATTCTTTCTCAAGTAGTTCGCGTAATATTCGCGATAAAAGTCGCGAGCGGGTCTGGTCTTGGTATTCTCAATCACAAGACCGGTAAGAACAATACCGTCTGGTTCGTCATTGAGTTCTTGTTCGTTCTTGACTTCTTCAGTCTCGAATTTGAAAAGGTCAGGATCATTTTGATCGTCTCCAAAGAAAACCACTCGATCCTTCCCTACTATCTTGTCGTTCTCGTCATAGATCAAAAGTAGGATGATCTTTCTCCGTTCATCCCTTCTGGGTAAGGTAATGCTGTTCAAATTGCGTTTTTCACCAGCGGACAAAACAAAGCGCTCTTCCTTGTCTTCTTTGACAGAGCTGCCGTCATCCATTTGAACGAACCCAGACATCACATAACGCAAGGATTGATCAATAGCCGTTTTGTTCTCTCCGGAAGCAACGATATTGATAAACTCGTCGTTGAATGAAACGTCGAGCTTGGCCGCAATTTCTTTATTGTAGATCTGGGCTAGTGTCAGCCCTGAGAATAACATCAGGACGACCGATAAGTAGTATCGTCTTTGTCCTGAGTAGTTCATGGTTTAATTAAAACTTCGAACGATGATGGATTGGTTTTGACCTTGCATAGAAACCTTCATGTCTTCAGTAATACTATTACCTCCGTGAAAGACAAAGTTTTGACTTTCTCCTTCTTGTACGATGGTCAAATTATGCACACGACTGTTTAGGCTAAAGTCGTTAACTAGATGATTTGTCCCACGTTGTACAACTTGTTGATTGATCAAGTCCGCACGCAATTGAAGATTGACAATATTATCCTGTCCAATTTGAGTGATTGCAAAATTACTTTGCAGCGCTGAGTTATCTATTCGAACATTATTGTTCTCTCCAATTTGATCGATAAAAACTGTATTGCTTGATTGAGCTGCAATAGCTACCTCGGTGTTTTGCTGCAGAGTCTGTGACAAAACCTCCTGCTCTTGCGCAGTATTGGTCTCATCAGCATAAGTTTGAGCCTGCATACCTCCAATAGAGAAAACAAGCATAAACAATAGGATTCGAATTTCTTTTTTCATAATCAGCGTTAATTTACATAATTAATTAACGTTATAATGGGCGTGTTCTGTTAAAAAACACGCCCAATTATAATATATAGGAGAAACCCTTAAAAGGATTTCAAACTTCTAATTAGTCGTTTTGAGTAACGATAGACGAGTTTCCATTACCAACTTGAGTTACAACACTCATGTGTCCAAACCCGTTTTGAGTAACAGTACTTGTATTGAAGTCACCAGTTTGGCTAACAACACTTTGGTTCATGTCTCCAGTTTGGATCACTCCAGAAATGTTTCCATCTCCAAATTGATCAACATCGCTGAAGTTCTCGTCTCCAAATTGCTTCACATCACTGAAGTTTCCGATTCCCACTTGGGTTACGAAACTGTCATTGCTGAATCCACTTTGAAGAACACTGCTGTTGTTTAGCAATCCTTCTTGGTAAACGTCAGACTCGTTCTCGTCACCGATTTGGGCAACTCCAGAAGTGTTATTGTCTCCAAGTTGTACAACATATGAGTAGTTGTCGTTTCCATTTTGGTTAACTAAAGAACCGTTAGCGTTTCCAGTTTGGTATACTTCAGACCAGTTATCGTTACCTGTTTGGGCTTGAAAACTACCGTTGAAGTTTCCGTCCTGAATATTGAAACCAAGGTTATCGTTACCGGTTTGTGTAGTAACGCTAAGGTTGTTGTCTCCATACTGACCAGCTCCAGCGTAGTTATCATTACCTGTTTGGTTCATATCATTGGTGTTGTCATTACCAAACTGTTGGCTCTCAGCAACGTTATCGTTTCCAAGTTGATCTTGGTCGTTGTCGTTGTCATTACCTTGCTGATCGCTTCCAGCGTAGTTGTCATCACCTTGTTGAAGGATATCGGACTCGTTATCGTCTCCGATTTGACGGTTTTCACCAATATTGCCATCTCCTTCTTGAGTGACATTAGAAGTGTTACCGTTTCCTTCTTGTCTGATCCATCCGTAGTTACCATCAGATCCGTCACCATCAGCATCACCAAATTGGTTCACATTTGCTTCGTTGTCGTCTCCTTCTTGATAAATCTTAGAATAGTTATCATCGTTGATAGATGCACCTGCGTCAAAACCTTGATACGTATTGGCAGAGTTACCATTTCCAATTTGATCAACATCAGATACGTTGTTGTTACCTAGTTGATCTGTATCATTTGCGTTTAGCGCTCCGGTTTGATCCACATCAGATGTGTTTTCATCACCAACTTGATCAACAGTAGAACCGTTCATATAACCAGTTTGGTTCACAGTAGAACCATTCATATTACCAGTTTGCGTTACGGTACTGTTGTTCATTTGGGCGAAAGACGTCGCTGCGAACAACAAGGCAAATGCACTTAAAATTACTTTTTTCATAAATATAAAATGTGGGAAATAGCAGTTTCCTGCTTAGACCATAATTACGATCTGATTTGAACTACTACCTGCCTGGTGCAGGTAGCAGATCAAACCTAAGATCAATTAATAATAATTAGTCGTTTTGAGTTACAGAGCTCATGTTTCCGTTACCCTGCTGAAGAACAACTGACATGTGCTGAGTTCCGTTTTGAGAAACTGTGCTCATGTTAGAGTTACCAATTTGGTCAACATCAGACATGTTGTTGAATCCGTCTTGAGTAACGTAAGACTCGTTCAAGTCACCAGCTTGGTCAGCAGTAGAAACGTTTTGGTCTCCAGTCTGAGTAGCGTTAGCGATGTTGTCGTTTCCGATAGAAGTGTTCTGAGCGTCGTTCAAGTCTCCGAACTGTCCGATGTAAGCGCTGTTTCCGTCACCTACTTGGTAGTTTCCGAAGAATCCTCCGTTAGCGTCGTTCATGTCACCAACTTGCTCGATAGCAGAAACGTTCATGTTTCCGTACTGTCCAGTACCAGAGTTGTTGTCGTTTCCGATAGACGAGTTAGTAGCGGTGTTCATGTCTCCTTGCTGGTTGATACCCCAGATAAGGCTAGTACCACCACCTAGGTTACGCTCACCGTCTTGTAGAGAAGAAGCCGTGTTAGAGTCACCATTTTGAGTGATCTTGAATTGGTTCTGAAGACCGTTTTGTCTTAGGTTGTCCATAACGTTGTTGTTACCAGTTTGGTCAACATCAGCGTTGTTTTCATCACCTGTTTGGTAAACACCCCAGAAACCTCCGTTAGCGATGTTTCCTACACCGTCTTGGAAAATGTCAGAAACGTTGTCTGCACCGTCTTGACGAGTACCAGCGTTGTTTCCGTCACCCAATGAAGTAGTGTTGGCTAAGTTGCGCTCACCAGTTTGGTAAGTACCCCAGATTAGTCCAGTACCACCACCTTGGTTTCCATTACCTTCTTGGTAAGTGTTAGAGTCGTTGTCAGTTCCCGACTGAGTAGTACGGAATTGGTTGTTGTTACCAATTTGATCAACGTCAGAATCGTTGGTAGTACCACTTTGCTCTACTAGAGAGTTGTTAGCATCACCAATTTGGTCAACGTCAGAGTTGTTCATGAATCCAGTTTGAGTAACAGTAGATGCGTTTGCATTACCGTCCTGGAATACATCACTATTGTTCATCTGTGCAAAACCCACAGTTCCAATCAATAGTGCTGCTGCGCTTAAAATTACTTTTTTCATAATTGTTTGATTTAAAGTATAAGGATTAGGAATTAGTATTCATTATTAAGGTATCGCTCGTGCGTGAGAGAAAGTGTTTGGTAATATTTGACAATAAGTATCCCTGCACGCTTTTTGCGATGATTTAATTAATTGTTTTTCAGTAAGTTAACTCAAGACCTTTTTACATTCAGTCCGGAATTAAATTTGGGATGTGTTGATGTTAGTAGCGCATGACTTCTCGTTTTTTCAAGCGCTCCATGGGGAATTTGCTTTTAATAGCGGATTAAATATAGGAAAGATTCCACGTCAGAAAAAGAGGATAAATCCTGTTGATTTTCTCGAAGGTTTAAATTGTAGGACAAAACCTACGCAAGGGTGAGAATATGCCGACCTCTGACCTAATTTTCTCGGCGAAAAACCAATATCTTTCAATATTTAAAAATGTTAAATTTTTGTTAATTCCTACAAAACCACGAAATCGTTTTCGTACAACACGTAGAACTACGTAGTTCTACTTATCTAATTCGTGAAAAGCAGTTCTCTGTACTTGGTTAGCGGCCAAAGTTGATCATCGACCAACAGTTCTAATTTGTCACAATTCTTCCTAATTGACTGAATATGAGGGAGTACAGTCTTACAGTAAGCCATAGCCTTTTCACTTGCATTGAGCACATTTGCCTGCTTCCGAGCCTCGATCATCGCGGCAACCTCTTGATTGATCTCCCGAATATAGCCCGATATCTGCTCAAGAAGGCGCAAAGGTTCTTCGGTATATTTGTTTATGGTTTTGCCGTACACAACTTTTAAACCTGAAATATTCTCGAGCAAAACATTCTGATACCTGATGGCTGTAGGAACAACATGGTTTCGGGCAATATCTCCAAGCACTCTCGCTTCGATCTGAATGCGTAGGGCATACTCCTCCATTTCGATCTCATAACGCGCTTCAACTTCTGTCTTACTCAATATCCCTAAAGACTCAAAAAGCGATACAGTCGAATCACTTATTTTGGCCTTAAGCGCTTCTGGAGTATTCTTAGCATTTGAGAGTTTGCGTTTTTTAGCTTCCTTTTCCCAAGCATCTCCATAACCATCACCTTCAAAACGAATGCGCTTGGCGTCCTTTATATATTCTCTCAGAACATTAAAGATCGCATCGTCCTTTTTCATACCCTTAGTATCAATAAGGGCGTCGACCTCAAGCTTAAAGTCTTGAAGTTGTTTGGCAACAATTGCATTGAGTACGGTCATGGAGTTCGCGCAGTTGGCGCTACTACCCACAGCTCGGAATTCAAATTTATTCCCGGTAAAGGCAAAAGGAGAAGTTCTGTTGCGGTCTGTATTGTCCAATAAGATCTCTGGGATCTTCCCTACTACGTTGAGTTTGAGTTCTGTTTTTTCCTGCGGAGACAATTTCCCACTGGTTACTTTTTCCAGTTCGTCAAGCACAGCCGTGAGTTGTGAACCTATAAAGACCGAGATTATCGCAGGAGGCGCCTCATTGGCTCCTAGCCTGTGATCATTTCCTGCACTGGCTATTGAAGCGCGCAAAAGCGCTTCATGAGTATTGACAGCCTTAATGGTATTAATAAAGAAGGTAAGGAACTGAAGGTTCTTCATCGGCGTGCTTCCAGGACTCAGTAGATTCACACCAGTGTTGGTTTGCAGCGACCAGTTATTGTGTTTTCCTGAACCGTTAATTCCTGCAAAAGGTTTTTCATGGAACAAGACCTTAAAATGATGACGCTTAGCCACCTTATCCATAACGTCCATTAATAAGGAGTTGTGATCTACCGCCAAATTGGCTTCTTCAAATATGGGGGCCAACTCAAATTGATTGGGCGCCACCTCATTGTGACGCGTTTTTACCGGAACACCCAAAAGCATGCATTCATGTTCCAATTCGCGCATAAAGTTCAAGGCTCGTGATGGGATCGAGCCAAAATAATGGTCGTCCAATTGCTGCCCCTTGGCAGATGCATGACCTAATAAGGTACGGCCCGCCAACATAATATCTGGTCTTGATGCCGCCAAGGCAGCATCGATCAAAAAGTATTCTTGTTCCCATCCCAAAGTAGCATTGACCTTACTGACGTTCTTATCAAAATAACGAGCTACTGAGGTTGCCGCGGCATCAACCGCTTGGAGCGCTCTAAGTAAAGGTGTTTTGTAATCTAAAGCTTCTCCGGTATAGGATACAAAGACCGTGGGGACGCAGAGGGTAGTTCCATATACAAACGCTGGGGAGGTTGGATCCCAGGCAGTATAGCCTCTGGCCTCAAAGGTGTTCCTTATCCCTCCATGTGGGAAACTACTGGCATCTGGTTCTTGTTGCACCAATTGGCTGGCCCCGAGCTTTTCGATAACGGTTCCATCAGCTTGGGTTTCAAAAAAGGCATCGTGTTTCTCTGCAGTGGATCCCGTTAAGGGCTGGAACCAATGTGTATAATGAGTTGCCCCTTTGGATATGGCCCACTCCTTCATCCCAGCGGCAATATGACCCGCCGTTTGCCGATCGATCTTATCTCCCTTTTCTATAGCCGCTTGAATGGTCTGATAAGCGTCTGATGTTAGATATTGACGCATGGCTGCATCATTAAATACATGTTTGGCAAAGAGTTCGGAGCGTCGTTCTGTTTCTTCTACCTTAATAGTACTGCGCTGAAGTGCGGTTTGCAAAGCATTGAATCTGATCTGTGCCATGGGTCTGATTTTTGACAAAAATACAATTTAAAGCAGTCAAAACTACGATTAAAATAAAATGACCCCCTAAAATTGAGGGGGTATCAACAAAATAATCAATTTTGTTGAAAACTTACCCCCTATTTCTTTAGCGGTTCATTAAAGAGTATTACTTTTGCATCGTTCATTTAATATTGAAGCTATATATTATGAGTAAATCTAAACTAGAGTACATTTGGTTGGACGGATACTACCCCACCCAAAACATGCGAAGCAAGACTAAAGTAGTAGACGATTTCAGTGGAAACCTGGAAGATTGTCCAATTTGGTCTTTTGACGGCTCTTCTACCAAGCAAGCGGAAGGTAACTCATCTGACTGTTTGTTGAAACCCGTAGCAATTTATCCAGATCCTGCGCGTAGAGACGGGTACCTGGTTATGACAGAGGTATTGAATGCGGATGGAACTCCACACGAGTCTAACGCACGCGCTACTATTGATGATGACGACAACGACTTCTGGTTTGGATTTGAGCAGGAGTACTTCATTATGGACAAGCACACACAACTTCCTCTAGGGTTCCCAATTGGTGGATATCCTGGACCTCAAGGAATGTACTACTGTTCTGTTGGAGGTAAGAACACTCACGGTCGTGACTTTGTTGAAGAGCACGCAAACTTGTGTATCGATGCCGGATTGAACT
>NZ_JABSPU010000139.1 GCF_013214815.1 Gilvibacter sp. | reverse complement strand
AGAGCAGATTACCGCGGAAACGTGGGCTACGGTGCAGTAGCAGCTAACAGAACTGCAGCTACCAACAACAGACGCTCTTCTTACAGTCGTTCTGAGGTAGCACGTCGTGTGAACCAAGCCAATGCGAGAAGATCTGGAAACGTGAACTCACGTTCCTCGTCTAACTTGAGTAATTCAAGACGCAATACGCGCAGCATGAGCGGCAGTCGCAGCTCAGGCAATATGCGCTCCACATCTCCAAACTTTAACAACCGTTCGCGCTCGTCGAACTTCAACAACCGTTCGCGAAGCAATAGTGGATATATGAGAAGCTCTGGTTCAAGAAGCCGTAGCAGCGGATCTATGAGAAGTAGCGGAGGATCTATGCGCAGCAGCGGAGGATCACGTGGAGGCGGAGGCCGTCGCGGCGGACGCGGATAAAAGATCGCATCATCAATCATTCTTACCATAAAATTACGCAATGAGAAAGCTATTATACCTACTCATCTTGGGTGGCCTTATGCCCAATTTGAACGCACAGGGCCTATCTGACGCTCTGAGATACAGTCAGGAATCCGTTTACGGAACTGCAAGATTTAACGCTATGAGCGGTGCCTTTGGCGCCCTGGGTGGAGACCTCTCCGGAGTGGCACTCAACCCTGCGGGATCTGCAATCTTCCTTTACAACTATGCTTCGGCAACCGGAGCGCTTATCGATCGTCAAAACGATATCTTGTATTCCAATACATTCAATCAGAGTTCGGACATCGATGCAGCGATCTCTCAAGCTGGTGCGGTTTGGGTATTTGGAAACAGTAGTGATGAGGCCGATTGGGGCAAGTTCACTTTAGCGGTGAATTACGAACTACAAAACAACTTTGACAATGAAGTGGTAAGCGTTGGCACCAACAATGTGGGAATTGATCAATTCTTTTTGAATCAAGCCAATGGAATTCCTCTAGAGTTATTGCAGTTGCAAGGCAGTGAGACCATTCCTGAGCTGTATAGATTCTTAGGCGAGACAGAAGGTTCTGCTGCACAGACCGCTTTCTTAGGATTCCAATCGTTTATCATTGATCCTACTGAGAATGTTCCTGGGAACACCACTTATTTTTCTAATACTGGACAAGGGAGCTTTAATCAAGAGCACTTTAAAATAGAACGAGGTTATCAAGGCAAATACACCTTTAATATGGCTACGGCCTATAAGGACCGACTTTATTTAGGGGTTAACCTGAACGCTCACGCCATTGACTATCGCAGTTCTACTTTCTTGTTTGAATCGAACAACAATGCTGGCGCTACCATTGACCAAATTGGTTTTGAAGAAAACCTTTGGGTTCTAGGTAATGGATTCTCGGCTCAAATTGGAGCTATTGCCAAAGTGGGAGACATCTTGCGTTTAGGAATCACTTATGACACCCCTACTTGGTTAACGCTAACTGAGGAAACTACGCAATTCATTGAGACCAGACGTTTGTTGCCAGATGACAGCTCGATTATTGAAGTAGTAGATCCAGGAATCGTCAATTTCTTTGCAGATTACCGCATGCGTACTCCAGGACAAGTTAAGGCGAGTGCTGCCCTACTGTTTGGACAAGCTGGTTTGATCAGTTTTGATTATGGATATAAGGATTACTCCAATATTGAATTCACTACTAATGAGCCATTTTTCAATATGCAGAATGTGCTTATTGCGAATACCTTCCAAGCTTCTTCTTCCTACCGAGTTGGGGGCGAGTATCGCGTAAATAAATGGAGCTTTAGAGGGGGATATCGCTTTGAAGAAAGTCCTTTTCAAGATTCAAACCTAATAGGAGACCTTACTGGGTATTCAGTTGGATTGGGTTACGCTTTGGATAATGTAAAGATCGATTTGAGTTATTCTACTGCTCAGCAGGAACGCAGCGAAGCGCTTTATGCAACAGGACTAACTACTCCAACAAACATTGATCAACAGTTGGATGTATACACCTTAAGTCTAGGATTCTTTTTCTAGACTGATGAGATAAAACCATTAAAAAACCCCGCCGATTGGCGGGGTTTTTTGTTTATCGTTTTAGGGTGAAGTGTCCTCTAAATTCTTTTTCAATATCATCTTCGTCATAGATCACCTGGAACCAGTAATCACTTGACGGCATTGGGTTGCCGTTGTAGGTTCCGTCCCATCCTGGACCCAGTGGACTCAGCTGCTTGAGCAGTTTCCCAAAGCGATCGTAAATATAGATCTGCGCCGTTGGATTGCTGGCGATTCCTATGATGTTCCAAGTGTCGTGGAAGCCGTCTTGGTTCGGCGTGAAGAACAGTGGATAGTCAATCACTCCTACCGGTATACTCACGCTTCCACAGCCGTTCTGATCCACGATGGTCACAATGTGATCTCC
>NZ_JABSPU010000138.1 GCF_013214815.1 Gilvibacter sp. | reverse complement strand
ATGCTTCATGTTCTTCATAGTCTCCGTCACCGATATATACCGCTTCACCGTATTCTGATAGACGCCTCGTCTTCCGCAAATACTTGATCACTCGACGAGAGACTCCCCGCACTATGCAGGCCAACTCATCGTTCTCTATCCCTGGAACACGGGTGAAAATTGGGCTACCATCCTCTCCTGTAGTGTAAAGACCATCCAAGACCAGAAGATGATAGTGAAGATTCAAATTGAGCGCTCCTCCCGCTCTCTGAAGAAACGATACTATCCCTGTTTCTCCACCCTTAACACCGAGTTTTCTCGCTTTCTTGCGGAGGTAGTTATTAATTTCTGCGCAGAAGATCCCGTTCACTTTTTTCAAAAGATCGTCATCGGCAGCCATCCAGTAACGTAATTCAAAGGGCACCGATAAAACCCAATGTCTTGTCGGTACGAAGGGAATCACACCATCCGTAAGGTTTATAGCCCTCTCTGACATTCTTCGGCCTGCACAACTTGGACAAAAACCTCGGCACTTGCAGCTAAAAGCCACTAGGAGTGATTCTGAGCAATCTGAGCATTTCAACCTAATAAAACCATGTCTTAGAAGTCCACAGTTTAGAAATTTTTCAAACTCTTTTCTCACCAAGTACGGCAGTGGCTTTTGATCAGGATTGCTTTCTAAGCCCCTAAAAAAACCATCAATATTCGGCTGCAAAACCTGATACAGAATGGCCCGTTCTGGATCACGCCTCTTATATTCACAAAATGAATCTTCCATCCAGAAAAGCTATTCGCCTTTATGAATCAATGGAAGAGACATTCGACCTATTGTGATGACTTCTTTAGCGATGGCAAAAGTCAGGAAGATGCCCAGGGGGACCAAGGTCATAGCCAAAAAGCCTGGAACATAATCACCCTGGAGCTGTCAAAAAACTAGGCAGCTGCCCAGGGGGACCAACATCGTAACCAAAAAGTTGCTCGAAAATATTGAATACCCAATCTTTTACTGGCTTCCAAATCCTAGCCAGCTCCAGTCGCCCTCCACAGTGAGGGCATTTAAACGGGTCACTGCCCCACCAAATTTCTATTAAACTCTTGTAGCTTAAGCGCTCAGCAACCTTCGATCGTCTTTCAACTTCTGGCATCAGCGATAAGCGACCAACAGCTTCGCACACCTTTGCAGTCAATCTACTGCGATTGCTTGGAAACTGGAGGCCATAGTAACAAATACGTTTGAATCGCGGCGGTAGGATCTGCTGTACCATGCGTCCTATGAAGGTCTTCACGTCAGTCTTCTCCACCTCATTTTTACCAGAGCTATGGCTGCTATAGCGATACACAACTTTGTCGTTTTTTGGATTATAGCGCAGCAAGCGCTTCAAACTAATCTGAGGACGACACAAATACTTACTCAAATAGCGGATAAGGTTTCGCCTCTTTTTTGGAGCAGGATTGGAGTCGATATGGGCGTAGAAACCTTTATAGCGAGACTCTACATCGTCAAAAACCTTACCAAAATACCCGCACTCGTCCCACTCTCGCATTCCCTTCAGCAAAGTCTGTTTCCAGGTGCGATTCAATATCGAATAATCAAAGTTTTTTAGCGCCATCCACTGTCCAGCAGAATTTATACCGCCCGACATCAACATAACGTGAAGATGAGGCTTGAAATCACTTTTGCGGCCGACGGTATGCAAAACTATCAAACATCCGCATTCCAAATCTTCGCCAGCTACTCTGCTCATGAACGACTTAACAAAGCTCCACCCCATTCCTATGAAAGAGCTGTAAAGATCACCGCAAAAACGATCACGGTAGAATATCGAGCGAAACTGTGAAGGTATGGTCAAAACTAAATGGCGATAATCAACATCTTCGTAAAGCTTACCAGCTATGGATTCAGCAAAATTCTCACCATCAACCCTGCCACACCGAAGACAGAATTTTGACTTGCAAGAATGAGCGACAACCTTGCTCGATTTACCGCAGCTAAGACACATGTACTGAGAAAAACCAAACTTTGGATCACCGCATTTCAAAATGGCTGACACTTGTTTGTTGCAATGGGTGTTATCGTAGGAAGGAAAAGACCGTTTAAAGGATTCCCAACCTTCCGAAAAAATCTTAAGGAAATTATTAACCATAGCTATCACCAGACAAAGATGCGTCTGGGTATTATATCATGGCTTGAAATAAAGCGTAGAACTATGGAATCAATTGAATATCTCTTGAAGATTTGAATCTACTCGAAAACGCTAGTTCTCATAGAAAGGACATAAAATCCTGTTACAACGACTCCAGCTACCCAAGCCCAAGCCCCACGGGATGTTATACTCATACTGGTTATGTGATTGTTGCGAATACCGGCTTCTTTTCCATTATAGTTTTGATAAAAGTGTACAAGAGCTCCGATACTAATCAGACCCAGGCTGAGAA
>NZ_JABSPU010000137.1 GCF_013214815.1 Gilvibacter sp. | reverse complement strand
GAAATTGGTATTTTACCATCCATTCGGCTAAGACTTTTTGTTCTTGCTGAATGGATCTCCAAACCCTGGGACTCTGTTTTAAGAGGGACCAGGTTAAATTTTCTCCAGCATAATGAATATTGTAGGCGGGGAGTTCTAAATAGGGGAGTTCTGGAAATTGCTGCCGTAGAAGAATGCCCGCGGCACCGTCGGAAGCTATAAAAACTCGGCAGGATTGCTTTTGCAAGGCCTTAATGATTGGAACGCAGCGGGTAGCGTGCCCCAAGCCCCAGTGGAGGGCAGCAATAAGAATGGCCGGTTTTTGCTCCACCATAAACGGAGATTACTAAATACTGAAGGAATGCGCTATAAATTACTATTTCTTGCGGTAATGATTCTGTTTGTCATGCTCACCGCCTGTAAAGCCAGCCAATGCGGATGCCCTTAGCTTAATTGGGGCCTAAAAGAAAGCGGATAACCCTTCTAAGAAGAATTATCCGCTGTATCTTTTCTTTGACTCAATACGTCCTAGTTGAGTCGGATCTCATCGTCCTGCTCATCGTAGAATTTGTACTGCGTCATATAATAATCATTGTCTGGCTGAATCTTGATCCACTTGAAGTGCTTGCGGAACCACTGAATTTGCATACTCTTCCAACCTTTGGTCAAATAAGAGAATACGTAGGGGTGCACTTTTAGCTTCAAGTTTGATTTAGGATGTGCTTGCAAGATAAAGTTCAAATCCCGATCGATATCATCGGTTAATAGGATCGATGCATTAATCTTACCGGTGCCATTACACGTTGGACAAACCTCCGCCGTATTTATATTGACTTCTGGGCGCACCCGCTGCCGGGTAATTTGCATTAAGCCAAATTTACTCAGGCTGAGAATGGTATGTTGGGCCCGATCTTTCTTCATAAACTTACGCATCGACTGCACGAGCGCTTGCTTATGGTCCCGATTCCGCATATCGATGAAGTCGATGATGATGATCCCTCCAATATCCCGGAGACGCAGCTGTCGAGCGATCTCTTCGGCAGCTTCCAAATTGACATTGAGGACCGCTGATTCCTGATCGTGGGAAGACATCTTGTGCCCACTGTTGACATCAATTACGTGCATCGCCTCGGTATGCTCAATCACTAGATAGGCACCACTGGCCATGGTGGCCGTTTTTCCAAAAGACGCTTTGATCTGCTTATTAATTCCAAAAGACTCGAAAATAGGCTTCCGAGAACGGTGAAAACTGGCAATGCCAACTTTGTCCGGTGCAATAGAGCCTAAATCCCCTTGGATATTCTGGTGTAACTGCTTGTCATTTACGACGATCTTGTTGAAAGAATCGTTGAGAATATCCCGAAGAATCGTGGATGCCTTATCAATTTCACTCAATAGCTTGAGTGGCGGCTTGCTATTTCCGAGTTGCTCATAAATACTTTCCCATTTACCGAGCATGGTTTGGAGCTCTTCGTGTAGATCGGCTACCTTTTTTCCTTCCGCGGCGGTCCGTACAATGATGCCGAAGTTTTTAGGACGAATACTCTCGATTAACAAGCGTAGTCGCTTCCGCTCTTCTGCGTTACCAATTTTCTTAGAAACGGCAATAACATCAGAGAAGGGCGTTAGGACCATGAATCGCCCTGGTATGGTCAATTCACAGGTAAGTCGCGGCCCTTTGGTACCAATTGGTTCTTTGAGTACTTGCACTAAGATCGGCACGCGTTTTCCAAGCACCTGGTCGATCTTACCCGTTTTGATAATCTCCGGTTCTAGTTTGAAGTTCTCCAGCAAGTGAGAACGTTGGCTACCGTTGATTGACCCTTCGGTATATTTAAGTAGAGAACGCAGTTTGGGTCCTAAGTCCGTGTAGTGCAGGAAGGCATCTTTTTTGTGGCCAATATCCACAAAAGCTGCATTGAGGCCAGGCATCAGGCGTTTGATGCGCCCCAGAAAGATATCTCCAACGGTAAAGTTGGTATTGGTTTTTTGGTTGTGGAGTTCCACCAATTTGGAATCCTCCAATAGAGCAATCTCCACTTCCGTTGGAGTGGAGTTAATAATGAGTTCTTTTTCCACGTTACGCTAAATTTAAGGCGCAGCACAGAACCCAATCTAGAATGATTACTGGTAGGATTAAGAAAGTCTGCTGAGTGAAATGATCTCAAGCAAGGCTAATGATAGGAGAGTAGAAATGATTCCGCTAAATCAACTATATAGAACTAAATAAACCACCGTTCCGGCCTCTTTTTTTAAATACCAATATTGTCTCTCTCGGAAATAGGATAAACGAATCTCTCAGGAACGGATATATCTTTTTTGGCGCAATTCACACAATATGGTGAAAGGCGCAATTTAAATTAGGGTGTTGATTTAGGAGCTTGCCTAGAATGATTTTCACGATACAGTTTACCTGAATCAAACAACGAGGGCCACATTCGGCGCCTGGATTTTCCCACAAATGAAAAAAGAAAAAGAGAGCAGGGCCATGACAGCCCTGC
>NZ_JABSPU010000136.1 GCF_013214815.1 Gilvibacter sp. | reverse complement strand
GCTTACTCAATGAGGAATTCCACAAAAGGACGCTTGAGTTCTGGATTATCTAAAATCTCCGCCAGTTGCTCGTAATTATAGGTTTCAAAAACGCCTTGACCAATAACGGCCTCATCCACATCAATAACGTCCATTACCGGCGCGTTCAAAGACTGATTGATCCTTATAAAGGCCTGTTCCAATTGGTTTACCGCCTCAATGAACACTTGTGTGTTCTGGGCTAATTGGCTTTCAAAACGGAGCATGTCTGATTTCCCAGACTGTCCGGCCTCAAAGTTCTGCGTCGCTATACGCAAGTTCTCTTTGGTCAGTTGGAGGTTTTGATTCTGAATGCGGAGGTTAACCTTGCTGATCAGCGCGTTAAAATACAAGTTGGAAGATTCCAGGATAGCATCTAGTTGAGAAGCTCTGAAGCTGGCTTCCTGGGCTTGATTTAAATTCTTTTGTACACTGATGTTGGCACTAGCGGCTTCTGAATAGATGGTCTGGGTTAAATTCAAATTACCATCTACAGAGAACTCCGGTTGAAAAGGAGCCACCGCCACACGACTATCAATGTTTGTAAACGTTCCGCTAGCGGTAAGCACTGGGTAGTAATTGCTCCAGGCAGATTTGATGTCTTGCTCCGTGAGTTGAACGCCCAATTCGTTAGCTACTAAACTTAGATTTTGTTCTAGGGTTTCATTGATCAGTCCGAGGAGATTATAGCTTTTAGGCGCGGAGGCCTTCTCATATTGCCCGACAAAATCAGTTTGTGCAATAAGACTGTATTTCACAGGAATTTGCAGCTGATCTATGGTATTGAAATTGACGGTCAATCTGCGCTCGGCATCAACAAACACATTGAGGTTCTCCAATTTTTCGTTATTGACATAGGCTTCTATGGACAAAGCCAGCCGTCTGAAAATTTGAGTCACATCATCATTCCCATTATTGGTTCCCATCAGTCCCAATTCAACATCCTTTAAGCCTGAATTAGTAAAGGAAGGGATGCCATTGGCGATTAAGATCTGAGCCAATTGAGCGACCTCCTCATCAGTCAAAAAGAATCCTCCGGCTAAGTAAAAAGCATCTACGTCAACGATGCTGTTGGCCAAGTCGTCCAAAGAATTAAAAGGCAGCAAGGTGTATTGAGCTCCCAGCTTAGCCAGTATAGGATCGAAGGTGGATTTGAGATCGATATTATCCGCAATCCCCTGCTCAATGGCAATACCAACCCGATCAAAGCTCGAGAGTTCCTTGAGGGTTTCTAAATCGGCTTCAAAGGATTGAATTCCTGTTAAATAGGTGAAGTTCGGAATTCCAGAGGTCTGTAAATCCGCATCAACTGCAGAGAGGTCCTCAGAAATTGAACCCAATAAAATCGTTGGTTTTGGAAAGCTTTGCTGCTCTTGCATGACCAAACTGCTGCTGGTTCCAAAAGCCAGAATGATATCGGCATCACTGCTTAACAAGTTTTTGTAATTGGTGCGCGCTTGATCCACCCTAAAATTGTGAACCTTTTGATATTCTCCCGGAAACTCAATAATAGCATCCTCGCCAACCACAGCCTTGATCTCAGCGCGAAGCTGCTCCAGATAACCAAGGGTCTCTTCGGTTTCAATATCCAGTAAAATAGCCACTTTAACCACTTCCTTCTGCTGTGCAAAACCTAGAGCGCTAAAAGCGCAAAGGGTTAAAATGAATAATGTGCTTTTTAGCCTACCGGGCCAAGTTTTCTTTCTATTCATAAACTTCATCGCAGTTTAAATCGAATTAACAATCGTTCAATGGTGAGTCCTTGTACCAAAATGGAAAAGATCACCACACAATAAGTGATCACCAAAAACAAATCCCTGTGCATGGCCTCTGTCAAACCTAGCGCCAAAGCAATGGAAATAGCACCTCTAAGTCCGCCCCAAGTCATTATGGTATTGGTATGCGGTACAAAGTCCAAACGCTTTTGGAACAGTCCAATGGGGATGAGCAGGGAAATATAACGGCAAATTAAGCCAATGGGGATAGCGATCAATCCGGCAATGATATAAGGTCTTTCCAAATCCAACACCAAGATCTCCAAACCTATAAGTACAAAGAGGATCGCATTGAGTAAGATATCAATTAATTCCCAAAATTTATCTACATAGTCTTCTGTCTGTTTAGACATGGCTTTATCACGAATTTTTTGCCCACCAACAACTAAGCCCGCAACCACCATGGCCAAGGGTCCAGAAACGTGCAAATGCGTGGCAATTACCGTTCCCGCCATCACTGTGGCCAGAGTAAGTATCACCTCAATATTGTAATCGTCTATACGCTTCATGAGCTGATAGGTGATCCAGCCCAAGCCCAAGCCCAGAGCAACTCCACCTACACCCTCCACAGCGAAAAGTTGTAAAACACTGTCAAAGGAGAATCCTGCTTCACTGTTGTCCGCTAGGCCAAAAATCGTCAGAAACACAACTACCCCAATTCCGTCATTGAAAAGAGATTCTCCTACAATTTTAGCTTCTAGCTTTTTTGGTGCTCCTGCTTTCTTTAAAATTCCTAAAAC
>NZ_JABSPU010000135.1 GCF_013214815.1 Gilvibacter sp. | reverse complement strand
TCTTATTCTCCGCAAATTGTTTAGCAACCTCTTCAGGAATGCCTGGTTTAAATTTTTTTCCTACCAAAGCTAGGGCAAATTGATTTCTTACTCCTGAAAGCAAAAACTCTTTGTCTTTAGCTGTTAACTGTTCATTCAGGCTGCTCACCTCATCGTTATACTTGGTTTCCCAACTCTGAACGAGTTTTAAGGTGTCTTCTAACTGCTTTTGCAATACCTCGGTTCCTTTCCCGTCTTTGAGCTTGGCTTGAAGTTCAGTGTTAACTTTTGTTAACTCATCAATCTTAGCCTTCAGTTGATCATCGCCTCCAGTAGAGGTTTTCTTGATCTGCTCAAATGCTCGTTTTGCATAAGCATAAGTCTTTTCGCCTTGCAATTTTTCAACTCCGGAAGCTGTCAAAATGTCTTTGTCTAGCCCTCCGTAAATCTCACCGATCCTTTGACCGATGACAGCCGCTTCGTTATTGGCTGATAGTGTTGTGATTGCTACAAGTTGTTCTTCTGTTAGGGTGTCTAGTCCCTTTGTTTGTTTGAGTAGTTCAGTTGTCAATGCCATCTTCCCTTAGATGTTTAGGTTGTTTGTTGTGGATTATAATTTTTCAATCTTCGCGTCCAGTTCGTCGGCTTTCTTGTTAAGCGTTTCAATCTCAGTGTTTAGTTTCTTCTCCTCAGAGCGTTCAACCAATGGGTTTGCTCTTTTTACCTTCAAGTCCTTTATCTTTGCCTCAACCCCTTTTAGTTCCCAATTGTAGTATACCTTCCATCCTTCTTTGGGTGCGTGTAAGATCTCGTGAATCGTCCAACCCTGACCCGGCAAAAACTTTAGGCGATCAGATAGATCGTTTGGGTTAAATTGCATGATTTGAGCCTTACTGGTCCTGGTGTCAGTGTTCGGGATGAACTGAACCCGCTCCATCTTGATATGTACCATATTTTCCTCGCCTTTCTTAGGCTGGTACTTGGGCTTGGCTGCTGCCCGTGTTTTCTTGATTTGTGGTTGTTTTGTACTCTGATCCATATCTCAATAGTTCGTTTTTTATAGCTTCAATTTTCTTGTCAAATTCTAGCGCTTCACCAAATTGGGTAACACTTATATTTTCTCGCTCAAACCGTTGAATTAGGCTTGAGAAGTTGACTTTCAAAAAGTAATCCTCAAAGGGTAGCCCATCATTTCTATACATTTCCCTTACATCGCCTTTGGTTAAGTGTCGGAAAGGGTCAAGGTTTTTCAGGATATTTACCCGATGTAGCTCATTCGGGTTATTCCGATACTTTGTTTTGTTGTACTCATCCTCGATCATATCAAGAATGGAGTCGTTTAAGCCCTTATTTCGAGCTTTCTCGTACCAGTCAAGCAATTGATCCGGAGTCATCAAGTAAAATTCTGTACCGTAGCTGTATGAGTTGCCTATGAATGAATTGCCGTATCTTAACTTGCAAATCATCCAATTCCGCCACTCATGAGCTTTTTCGAACTGTGATTTCAAATTCCTTAGCGCCTGGGCTTTGCTTTCAAAGCTGGCAAATACCTGCTTCTCATTGATCGCTTGGTCGTTGATCGGCTCTCCACCGTAGCCTGTTACATTTTCGAATATTTCGACTTTCAAGCGGTCTATTTCTTCAACTATGTATTCCAGACTGCTCTTGTCTACTGTTACAATCCCTATTGGATCTCTAAGATTTGCCCCGTCGTTTTGTGGACCCGGTGCAGGTACTTCGATAAATGAACCCGCCCCTGTTAGTTTCTTTTTACTACAGACTGGGCACTCTTGGATTGAACCGTCACCATTCATCAAATAATGCCCATTTGCATCCTTCAAGAACCCACCATCACAATAGTCTCGCGTTTCTGTATTCTCGTAGTCACAATCTGCCTCAAAACCCCAAAAAATCGGGAATGGGGCGTAGTTGTCAACCTGTCTTTTGGCGATCATGTAATACAAAAGCCAATCTAGGTTTGATAACTGATTGGTTAAAGGAGATTGCTTTATACTTTTCTCTCTTCGGTTAACTGGCTTATACCAAAGAAACTTTGCAGGACAGCGACCTAAACCGTGATTAACTGCGCTTATTTGCTTTTTCGGACTAGTGGCCCCTGGATCAGTTTCAAACAACTGGAAGCCTTCTCGATCAAAAACAGATAGTCGGTTTTCGGCTGGCTTAAATATTATCCAGTCAAATTCACCCTCATCGTCTAGATCGGAATAATCAACTACGTTTTTAATGTCTAAAACATAGCTGTAAGGCTCTGGTCTTGCTCCTGCTTGGTTTTCTGGAAGATCGACGACCACAACCCCATTTATTTGGGTTTTCATAGCTTCAAAGGCTTCGTATTGAAACCTTTTAGGGTCTTTTAATTGATCTTTTTTGTATTCCTCCCAATTGTCTAATAATTCGGGGGAAACAAAATCCTCAGTAAATACCGGGTTTTTGCCATCGAGAACCCTTTGCAGTGATTCAAAGATCGTTTCGGTGAACGCTACCGTCTTAACCGGATAACGAAAAAGAGAGACGAAAATCCGGTACTTGTCGCTAGGTAGTTGCGTTTTAACCCAATCAAGAAACTGCGTAACCGCTCTGTTATAGC
>NZ_JABSPU010000134.1 GCF_013214815.1 Gilvibacter sp. | reverse complement strand
TGGTGAAAAGTCTTCAATTAAAGCCTGGAGCCGATTTGAGTGTTCACAAACGCTTGATGGAACTCGCCCAAGAACACGACGCTCCTGTCCTTACTACCAATTTTGATGCGGGTTTTGAAACCTCTATTGGCGCTGAGATTCATCATATAGAGTCCAAAGGATTCACCCGTTTCTATCCTTGGAAGTCTTATTACAGCCTTGAGGAATTGACAAAGCCTTGTGGGGGATTTGGCATTTGGAAGGTACACGGTGACGTGCGTTATTTTGATTCGATCCGATTGGGACTCACTGACTATATGGGGGCTGCAGAGCGTGCGCGCCAGCTTATCACCACAGGAGCCGGACGTTTGGACAATACCCACAGAAAAGGCGAATGGCAAGGCCATATGACCTGGTTGGACATCTGGTTCAACAAACCCGTGATCATCTTTGGTTTGGGTTATGGAAGTGATGAAGTCTTTTTGCGTTGGCTACTCATTGAGCGTCGCCGTTATTTCAATAAACTCGGCAAACCCATGAACGTCTGGTATGTCAACAAAGACAAACCCGAACCCGCCGTCAATAATCTTATGGACAACTTAGGAGTTACTGTGGTAGAGGTCGCTGACTTTAGTGATATTTATGGCTAAGCCTTAAGAGGAAAAATAGTAGTAATGAAAGGTTTCTCAAGTTAGACCAAAACGGACATCGAGTGATTTGCCGCCTCGATCTCTGAAGCTTTAGCGAATGAGATAAGCAAATCGTATCGAGATGTCATTAAAAAGACTTCTTTGAAAACTCTTTAAGCTGATTGTATTTTGAATTTATCAATGCGACCTTCTTCTTCTGGCTCCAATTCTGTATTTGCTTTTCTTTGTAAAACGCCTGTTGGACAGAATTGAACCTTTCAACAAAGACTAATTCAAGGGGTCTCCTAACTTTTGTATACTGCGCACCGACACCAGCTTTGTGCTCATTTAGTCTCAACTCGAGATATCTTGTGCTTCCTGTATATAAAGTATTATCAGCACAACGAAGAATATAGACATATCCCATATCAATAGATTTTAAGGGAATGACTACTTGATAAAGGTAACTTTATTGACATCTCGATACAAATTTCGCATTGCGAAATTCACTCGATGTCCGAGGTAGTGAACGTAAATGTCATCTCGATAAAATTTCCACTACGTGAAAATCACTCGATAACCGTAAATTAAAAGGAATACTTAACCGCCATAATCAAATTCCTCCCTGGAGCGGCAATTCCAGAAGAATAAGGACGGTATCTCTGATCGGTGATATTCTCCAAATTCGCCGTAAACAGGATTGCTTCACTAAGCTGATATTGTGCCCCAAAGTTTAGGGTTACCCAATCTGGAGCAAAAGGATTCCCGTTTTCATCCAAAGCGTAGAGGAATGCATTGTTCTGCTGACTCGGAGCGAGGTCCGTAAAGTCAAACTGACCGTTGTATTCCACAAAAGCATCTAAGGTTAATTTCTTTCCGTGGTAAGTCAAACGAGTATTTCCAAACGGAGGAGCGGCGTGACGTATAGGCGCTTCTGAGCCGTCATCTTCCTCGGTATAGCCATCGGTAATGCTGTATTGGGATCTCAGGCGGAGGTAATCCGTAAAGTTGATGTTCAAACCAGCTTCAAAACCATAAACGCGGGCCTCTCCAGCATTTTGAATGGCCTGCACATTACTCGGCTCGCCTTGATAATCAATCACCGTCTGGCCATCTAAACTAAAGTCTCGGCGCACCAAGGCATCGTCCAAGTGGGTGTAAAAAGTAGTGGCGTCAATTTGAACCACGTTTTCAAAGTTCAGGGTCACACCCAATTCCCCACTATACGCATATTCAGGCTCCAAGTCTGGATTAGGGACAACCACAGAACCCGGTTCTGAATCAAAGACCTTCCCAACATCATCAATGTTTGGGGCTCTAAAGGCCGTAGAGAAGTTCAACTTCCAGCCAATAGTTGGGTTTGGATTCCAAGCCAATCCAGCTGAGCCCGTAAAGGCTCCTGTATTGATCTCCGCTTGGTCAAAGGGCAAGTCAAAGAAGGTATTGTCAAAATCGGCATCTAAGAGCACATGGCTATAGCGCAATCCGCCTTGAAAATTCAGTTGCGAACTAAGCTTCCACTGCAAACTGGTGTAAGCCGCGAAAGATTGCCAAGTGGATCCATCCGGATATCGCGCTGCTGTTGCAGCACTACTGCCGTCTAAAATATTGACTTGTTGCCCGCGAGAGAAGACCTTGTTATACACGTATTCTGCTCCGTAAAACAAACTGGCCGTACCGATCTGCTTATTAAAGTTCAAATTGGTATTGATGGCTGCTACACGCTCAAAATTTTCAAAGAGAACGTCCGAACCAAAGTCACGGTCGTGGCGGCTTTCTTTAAACTGCTGAAAGCTTCCAATCCATTTGGCCTCATCAAAAATGCCGTTTTCTGCCTTGTGCTGCACCTGCAGCTTGGTGGCTAACCACTCCTGTGGTCCGTAGAACCATTCGGCAGAGCGCAATTGCCCTTCTCTTCTGCGGATGAGTCTGTCGTAACGCGGTACATCTCCTGTTGAAGTATAGAATAGGCCAAGATCAAAATCCCAAC
>NZ_JABSPU010000133.1 GCF_013214815.1 Gilvibacter sp. | reverse complement strand
TTCCTATGAAGACCGTGATAAAGAGTATCAGGGGTTTTTAACGGATCGGTCCATTGCGGTTCATTTGTGGGATCACTCTTGGAAGCAGGCGCCGTCTCAAGATAGCAGTTGGCTTTTAAAACAGCTGTGGGCTGTACACATGGACTACCTCTCACATGCTTATCCTAAAGCTTATTTTAAACGTTACCGAAAGGAATTTGCCAGAAAATTGTTTCACAAAATCAGCGGGAAAGCATAGCACTTAAAGTATTACATATCAATACCTCCTCCAGAGGCGGTGCAGGACTAGCAGCTTTGAGAATGCAACGCGCTTTGCAGGATCAAGGTGTTCAGGCAGCCTTTTTGTCCAAAACTTTAAGCATTGATTTTTCAGGAGTTGAAATTGACGATCCTTTTTTTAGTTATAAACCGCCCAGCCTTCTCAAGCGTTTGAAAAACAAACTCAATGCCTCAAGCTCAAAGGAGCAAAACTTTCAACGATTGGTTGCTGCTCTTCAGCCACCTATAAAGGCGGAGATCGTGACCAGTCCCGAGTCGGACTATGACCTTCTGCAACATCCTCTGGTACAGCAGGCAGATATTATCCACCTGCATTGGGTCAATGGCATTCTGGATTACCAAAGCTTTTTTGCGGCGATAAACAAGCCTGTGTACTGGACCTTGCATGACATGAATCCCTTTTTGGGAATTTTTCACTACGCGGGTGATGAGGCTAGAAACAAAGGGAAAAGTGCCCATGAGCTCAATGAGTCTTTTAAAGTGCTTAAGAAGGAAGCTTACTCACAGGCAAGGGATTTGCATCTGTTATTTCCATCCACTTGGTTGAAGGATGCAGCCAAAGCTAGTGGAATCTTCCCAAGGCACACCGCCTACGATTTACTGGCCAATGGCATTGATCAAAAGCCCTATGAACGCTTCATTTTTTCTGAAGAAATTGGGCAGACAGCGCCTTTAAAGTTGATCTATGTTTCAGATCGTTTGGACAACTACAGAATGGGTGCAGATCTTTTGCAAGCTGCTTTAGCAGAATTGACCATTCCAATGGAATTGATGACCATGGGCGCCGGAGCACTTAAAATTGACAACCCTAATATACAGGTGAATTCCTTAGGTTATATTGATGATGAAGCTGATAAGATCAAGGTCATAGGGGCGGCAGATGCCCTATTGATTCCAAGTCGGGAAGACAATTTGCCCAATACCATGTTGGAAGCGCTTGCTGCAGGAACTCCTGTTATCGGCTTTGAGATCGGTGGTCTGGCAGAACATATTCAGAGCGGTCTGAATGGACAGCTCTCCAAAGAGGTGAGTGCAGCAGGATTGGTAAAAGCTATTGAGACTTTTGGACAACAAAAACAAGAGTTCAAGCGTTCCCAAGTCAAGGCATATGCTCAGGAACATTTTGATGTAAATAATCAGGCGAAAAAGCTGCTAAATCGGTATCTTGAGCCTCAGAATAACCCCCAAAAATTACAATTACCATGAAAAAGACACTCGTACTGGGAGCCGGAGGTTTCATAGGAGGTCATTTGGTTAAACATTTAAAATCTCAAGGACACTACGTTAGAGGTGTGGATCTGGTTCCACATGCCTACAGTGACCTACCTGCCGATGACTTTGTGATCGGTGATCTTCGTGACCCACAAGTTGTCGCTTCTGTTGTGGATCAAGGAGTTGATGAGATCTATCAATTAGCTGCAGATATGGGTGGAGCAGGTTATATCTTTACAGGAGACAATGACGCCGATGTGATGCACAACAGCGCCTTGATCAATCTAAATGTAGCTCATGAGGCAGTTAAAAAGAAGGCTGGAAAGGTGTTCTATTCTTCCTCAGCCTGTATGTATCCCGAGTACAATCAGCTGGATCCAGACAATCCAAAATGTTCTGAAGAATCTGCCTACCCGGCAAATCCGGACAGTGAATACGGTTGGGAGAAATTGTTTTCTGAGCGCCTGTATTTGTCCTTCATGAGAAATTACAATCTCAACGTGCGTATTGCGCGCTTTCACAACATCTTTGGGCCAGAGGGCTCTTGGAATAACGGTAAAGAAAAAGCGCCAGCAGCTTTGTGTAGAAAGGTTGCTGAGACCGCTGCAGGCGGAGCAATAGATGTTTGGGGAGACGGTAAACAAACCCGTTCCTTTTTGTATATAGATGAGTGTATCGAGGCGGTTATGCGACTTATGGAGTCTGATTTTATTGGTCCGGTCAATATCGGATCCGAAGAAATGGTGTCCATCAATCAATTCGCAGAAATGATCATTGGCCTTTCAGGCAAAGATATTAATATCGAGAATATTCCTGGACCAGAAGGTGTTCGCGGGAGGAACTCAGACAATGCTTTGATCTTTGAAAAACTCGGATGGAAACCCACCCAGCCACTACAAGTTGGCTTGGAAAAGACTTATAACTGGATATCGGCCAAAGTAGCGGCCAAAGAGTCGGACCAATAATCCGCAGATGCAACCCTTAGTTTCTATAATCACCATCAATTACAACAATGCCGCAGGGCTTAAGGCCACTGTGGATTCTGTTATTGCTCAAGAGTTCCGTGACTTTGAGTTCGTAATCATTGATGGGGGCTCTAGTGACGGTAGCCTTGCTATCATTGAAGAGAATAAATCTCATTTTAAGCAA
>NZ_JABSPU010000132.1 GCF_013214815.1 Gilvibacter sp. | reverse complement strand
CAACCTCCAGTTCGAATAAGAACCATGGGCGGTACAGTGCCCATCAGTCCCGCAGTGAATCAGATGGAGATTCCAACGATCAAAGTGCCTTTAGTCAATATGGACAACAATCAGCACAATCCTAACGAGAACATTCGTATTGGAAATATTCGTGATGGGATCAAAGTGATCTTGAGTATTCTGAGTGCTTCTTTTGAAAAGTAATGGCACATCCATTTGATATAAGCCGATTGGACCATGTCGCTATCAATGTAAAGGACATGCACGTTTCTATGGCTTGGTATGAAAAGGTATTGGGTTTAAAGCAAGTGAAGGTCCCTGAATGGGGCGCCTACCCTGTTTTTATGTTAGCAGGAGAAACAGGTATTGCCATCTTTCCTGCGGATTTACAGGATGCTGAATGCCCTAAAGACACCAATCATATAAAGATCGATCACTTTGCCTTTACCGTGAGTAATCAGGCTTACAGCGCGGCAATTGATCATTACAGTAACCTGGGAATCTCCTTTACTGAGAAAGATCATCATCATTTTCTATCCGTCTATACTAAAGATCCGGATGGACATACGGTAGAGTTAACTACGCTTAAAGCCAGTTCGGCAGATTTCTATCAGCCCTAAATTAAAAAAGGGCGGCCAACGCCACCCTTTTTACAACCAAATAAACAGTACCTAAGTGCAGGTAATCTAACTAGGCTCCGGCCTTAACCGAATAACTGTAGGTGTTCCCACTGGCATTTACCAGCTTGAATGTATACGTTCCTTCTGGAGCATCGTTGAAGTCAAATTGCTGACCAATTGAGGCAGCATCACCTAAATAAGACTTGTGAATAAGCTCTCCGTTCTGATTATATACATATACCTTATAGGTATCTAGGGTCGTGTTAAGTACAGAAACGCGCACTACGTTTGAATCTTCCTGAATTGAAACAGGGTTTGTTGTAGGGTTTCCAGTGTTTGCGGTCGCAGCCATTGATGCCATCAATGCTACAGTTGCGATTACATTCTTGAATTTCATAACTAAATAGTTTTAAGAATTGAACATTACAAATGTCCGACGATTCCTGTTTCTGTACTACCACAGATTTGTTCATTATCTGTGTATTTTTAACCCAATACCCTACTGCATCAGATTATTGGGTTAAAATAGTACAGGTTTTAGCTAAATTTGCATAGTTGCTTTGGTACGATTTATGCCAACTTCAATACGTGATATAACCCAAACGTCATGAAAATGAACAAACAACCCTTATTGGAAGCCATAGCCCCCGCATTAGGCAGTTCCTTTAGCGTGAACAACTTTGCTGAGCAGCGCAAACAGGACCGGGCGGCCTGGCATTTTCACCCAGAAATTGAACTGGTATATGTAGATAAAGGATCTGGAAAGCGACATATTGGCAATCCCGTGTCCTATTACAGTGAAGGAGATCTGGTCCTAATTGGCAGTAATGTGCCCCATTTTGGCTTTACCGATCGATTGACCGGAAACTCTGAAGAAGTCGTGATTCAATTCAATGAGGATTTCTTAGGCCCTGAGTTCTTTGAGAAGCCTGAAATGAGTCAGATCAAAAAACTCTTTAAGCGCGGAAAACAAGGAATTGTATTCTACGGCCAAACCAAGGAAGAGATCGGTAAGCAAATGTCTGCCTTAACAGCGATGACCCCTTTGAACAAACTCACAGGACTGCTCAACATTTTAGAGCAACTCTCGTTAAGCGATGAGTATGAACTTCTAAATATTGACTCTGTCATTATTGAAGCCAAGCCCCAAGACAACAACCGCTTAGAATTGCTCTATGACTTTGTCAATAAAGAATACACCCGTCATATACCCTTGGCAGAGGCTGCCAATATGGTCAGTATGACCGAACAGGCTTTTAGCCGATTCTTTAAAAAGAAAACCGGAAAGACCTTTACACAATTTGTCAATGAGCACCGATTGGTACACGCTTCTCGCCTATTGGCTGAAGAACCTATGGGTATTACGGATATCTGCTATGACAGCGGCTTTAATAATTTCAGCCACTTCAATAAACTCTTTAAAAAGTTCAGTGGTAAAAGCCCGTCACAGTATCGCAACGAAATTCAGAAGGTACTCGAATAGGTTTGTGCTAGTGCGCAAAATTGCCGACTTTTATATCCATGGAAGCATCGGCCAATTTCCGCCCTTTAGATCTCGAAAACTGGAACCGCAAAGAGCATTTTGAATTCTTTTCTGCTATGGAGGAACCCTTCTTTGGGGTTACTGTGCAGTTAGATCTAACCAAAGCCTATGCCTATTGCAAAACCAAGGGTTACAGCTTATCGCTTTATTACCTTTATGCAGCTTCATGGGCAAGTAATGCAGTAGAATCCTTTAGATATCGAATCATAGACGAACGTCCCGTGGTTTTTGATACCATCCATCTGAACGCCGTGCAACTCAAGGAAGACCAAACCTTTGTGTTCACTTATATGCCTTTTGCCCCTACTTATGAAGATTTCCTGAAAGGAGCCCTTCCAGAACGTGAAGCTGCTTTACAAAGAGCCGGACTAGGCATTACTGAAGACACCAAACGCGTGGATTCAATCCATTATTCGGTGATTCCGTGGTTGGATTTTACGAGCTTATCCCACGCCCGCAGTTTCTCGTATCCGGACAGTTG
>NZ_JABSPU010000131.1 GCF_013214815.1 Gilvibacter sp. | reverse complement strand
TATCAATGGCATCGAGTATACTATCAGAACCGTGCAAGCCCTTAACTGGTAGTGGTTTAATTTTGTTGTAGAGCAGGTCTTGGCGTCCAAAACTCGGAAATTTCATATAGTCCCTGCGGTAGTGATAGCGACCTCCAGGAATTACACTATCTGTCGCCTCGATCTCCATATGCTCCAACAAATAGCTCAGGGTATCCTCGTGAATTGATTTGTCATAAACAAAGCGCACCGGATCACCAGAAGAGCGTTCTTTTACACTTTTTGAGATCTTAGCGATAAAGCTCTTACTCAGATCAGAATCCATATCCAGACCAGCGTCACGGGTGATCTTGATCATATGGGCTTCTATGGATTTGTAATTGAACAGACTAAAAATAGTACCCAAAGAGTATCGGATCAAATCGTCTAAAAGGATCACAAATTGCTTGTCGCCCTCTTGAGGAAGAATAATAAATCGATCTAAATAACGCGGAATCTCGATCAAGGCATAATTGACTGGATCGGTCAAGATCTTGGCATCTTCACGCATTTCCATACGAACCGTGAGATAGGCCGCTGAGTCCTGTAAGCCTGGAAAGCTCGTTTGATCATTCAACATCATCACTCCCAAGGCCGGAGACACCTTATTCTGAAAGTAATCCGCAATAAATTCGTGTTGACGCTGACTTACTTGAGTTTCATCAATTACAAAGATGTTCTCCTTTTCCAATTCTTTGTAGATGCCTTTGAGAATGTTCAAACTCGCTGCCTGATGATCAATTACGATACCCGTGATCTGTTCCAAAAGGTCCTGAGCCGCAATTCCCTTTAAAGCGGAGCGTCCGCCTTTTCCGGCGTCTACAATGCGTTTTACAAAAGCATAGCGCACCTTAAAGAATTCATCCAAATTGTTGGAAAAGATCCCTAGGAACCGAATACGTTCAATTAAAGGCACTGATACATCTGCAGCCTCCTGCAGGACCCTTTCATTGAATTGGAGCCAGCTGATCTCTCTATTTACGTATTGTTCTTGCAATTCGTTCATTTGCGAATCTCTTTTGGAAATAGGGTTGTTAATGTTTTACCGTTCTTAAGGGCTGACCAATCGTCTTGTTGGAATGCAATCGCTGCGAATCCGCATGTGGGAAGATTGTCCAGGTATTTATCGCCTAACATATTGACAATGCTGGTAAAGGCGTGATTGTGCCCAAAGATCATGAGCGAATCAATTTCATTGGAAGTTTCTTGAATTACCTCCATGACCGACTGCCCTCCAAAATCATACAAGCGCTCGTCCACTCGACAACGCTCATCTGTCAAAGAAAAGGCTTCTTTGAAAAACAAAAAGGTGGTATGCGCTCGATTGGCTGGACTACTAATGACAAGCTCAGGAGCTTGAATTCTTTTGGATATCTCCAAAGCCATGGCTTCTGCATCATTCAATCCGCGTCCCTTTAAAGGACGCTCTCGGTCTGATACATTGTGTTCCCAAGAAGATTTTGCATGTCTTACCAGATATAAGTTTTTCATAAACTGGTATTAAGGAGATAAACGAACAATGTCCCAATCGCCATCATCCTGCAATCGGTAAAGGATTCTGTCGTGAAGACGGTTTGGGCGCCCTTGCCAAAACTCAATCTCAACAGGCGCCACCAAAATTCCACCCCAATGATCCGGACAGGGAACGGTGTCGTTCTCACTGAAGGTAGACTCTAATTTCTTTAAACGATCTTCTAACACCTCACGATTGGGAATTTCTTTACTCTGATCGGAGACTATAGCTCCTAACCTACTTCCTAGTGGACGTGAATCCCAATAGTTCTCCGTGTCAACACGAGTGGTTTTAGAAGCATTTCCTTTGATGAGCACTTGTCGCTCTAAGGTCGGCCAAAAAAACGCCAAAGAGACCTTTGAGTTTGCCAATATAGCTTGGCCCTTCTCACTGTGATAGTTGGTATAGAAATAAAAGCCGTGCTCATTGTACTTTTTGAGCAAAACTACACGTCCTTTGGGGTATCCATCTAAACTCAAGGTAGTGACGGTCATTGCATTGACCTCTTCAATACCCCCAGCCTCTTGGACTTGATGAAACCAAGTTCTAAACTGTTGTAGCGGATTTGGATCTACACTAGTCTTGTCCAGAGCACCTTTTTCGTATGATTTTCTGAAATTATACAGTTCTTGATCCATGAGAAAAGCTTTCTCTGCAAGTTACGAGAAATCGATTTGCCTTAAAAGTAAATTTTGAGGTTTTCTCTGCGGAATTTTACCAAGAAAATTCTTTGAGATCTTGAGCCAATTCGCTGTTTTCAAAGACTGTTTTCGCCTCTTTGTGAAAAATACTTAGATCCTCGTAACGCGTAGAATAATGCCCTAAGATCAAGCGTCTTACTTCCGCTGACTTGGCAATACTAGCTGCCTGAACAGCCGTACTGTGCTTAGTTTGCTGGCACAGGTGTTCATGCTCTTGGAGAAAGGTGCTTTCGTGGTACAAGGTATCTACACCTTTGATAAGCGGAATAATATCAGGATGATAAGCAGTATCACTGCAATAGGCATAAGAGTTAGGCGGAGTACCTTCTGTCGTTACCGTCTTATGATCAATCAGCACCCCAGCTTCATTATAGACATCTTGCCCTGCTTTAAGTTTTCTATAATAAGCTTGGTCTACTCCTGCTTTTTG
>NZ_JABSPU010000130.1 GCF_013214815.1 Gilvibacter sp. | reverse complement strand
CTCCCAAATCACTTCGTCTTAGGTATAAATGGAATGCAGTGCTAATATACAGTCTATAGCTAAGAGTCTTTCAAATGATCCTTATCTTCGCGCCAAACAACCGAAACAGATTATGATTCAGAGGATTCAATCAATCTTCCTTCTGCTGGCAGGAGGCGCCTCACTAGGGCTCTTCGGGCTACCCATAGCCACACCACCTCAGGCTATTGACAACTCTATGATTTTTGGTGATGCGCTCTATAATGTAAATGACCAGGTAGGCCTTTCCGTACTTTTTGGATTGGCAGGAGCCCTTTCGATTATCGCCATTTTTCTCTTTCGCAACAGAGGGCTGCAGTCTAAAGTCAGCTTGTCAGCATTGATCTTAAATATCGGGGGGCTCGTATTTGCGATTTACTATCTTGCTGAGAACCTAACCGAAGCCGGAAAAGCCGTAGTTGAGTTTGCATTTGGAGGAGCCTTTCCTATTCTTGCAGTATTCTTTTGTTTTCTGGCTTACCGTTTCATTAAGAAAGACGACAAGCTGGTTCGCTCTATGGACCGCCTTCGTTAATCCCCTCTCTAACCTGGCAGGGAAATAAGGAGTCTAAAAAGTCTCCCTGTAAAACGAAAAGCGCCTTCTACAAAGATATAATCCTGTAGAAGGCGCTTTTTTATGAGGAAGCGATAGGTATTTTACTACTCTGTCGCGTTCGGGTCCTTCTTAGCGGAGTAGTTCACTTTCAGCTGACCGGATTTCCGAAGCTGAGTCTTTACATCTGAAACAATACCCATGGTTACCTCACCATCTACACGAAGTGAAGAAGTGATTTGACCGTGACGTGCTTCCGGCACCTTAATCTTGTGCTTTTCCAGAAACAGTGGAATGTCAGAAATATTAGCAAACTTATCGCCTAGCTGAAGACGTGGTTTTGTACCATAAATATTGGTAAACTTCTGCGTTGGACGACCGATATACAGGTAATTAACCAATGATTTTTCCTCCAGCTTCGTCAATTCGGTAGCGTAAGGAGTGGATACCTTTACCATCAGTTCTGCATCTCTCAATACGGTTACAACCATAAAGAAGAACAGAAGCATGAAGATGATATCTGGAAGGGAAGCCGTAGAGACCTCCGGTTTCGATTTTCCTCTCTTTTTAGAAAACTTAGCCATAGTTAATCAATTTTAACTGCCCGAGGGCAAAAGGTGAAAGAAATAGGGCGGTAGTTTTTCGACTAAGGGGACAAGTCATAAACCTATCCCCATACCGTCTACTCCTCACCGAAGGCTGTTGGTTCAGCTTCCGAGAGTACAAAAGGTATTTCTTCCCGTATCGCTTTCTTATAAGCAAATGGCATATCATCATTATATGGAATGCCATACTTTTGCTGGCTTAGTTCGTCCCACAACTCAGAATAAGCTGCTTTCAACTCATTATAAACAGTCAGGTAAGCATCATAAGATGTACCACGGTCGTTTTTAAGTGAGATAATCGCTTTCGTTGGCTTCTCAGCCAAGTTTTCAAGCTTATTAGGGTTGTTGATGAATTCTTTAGCACGCTCGCGTAATTCATCGACCCGTGCGGGTTCACCACGAACCAAAAGCTGATCCTGCGCATTAACCAGAACCGAGAAAACGTTACGTTTCTTCAGTTTGGTAATATCAGGCTCCTCTTCTGACCAAGGCGGTAGTTTTACCGTAATACCCTTGTCCTCTACGATTGTCGTCGTTACGAGGAAGAAGATCAGGAGCAGGAAGGCAATATCGGCCATTGAGCCTGCATTGATCTCATTGCTCATCCGATCTCTGGTGCTCGTTTTTGCCATATGCCTTATTATTTGAACAAATTAGTAATCTCAGATACCACGAAGGCTGCTGCTGCCACTACTACAAGAATGATAGTAGTGGAGATACCACCGCTGATGAACTTAAGGTTCCCCTCGGTGAATACTGCACCACCCTGCTCGAACTTGTCGATGGCACCCTGAATATATGGAGTTACTTCTGTGTCAGTCATAGAATAGGAGACGAAGAAGATAACCAGCAGTGCAGCGAAGCCCAAAATCCCTTTCATGGAACTTTTGAAGCTCGTTACTACCTGATACAGACCAAACACAAGCATGGCGATAGCTGCAACGATTGTCAGTGCAATTGCACCGTACAAGCCGAAGTCAAAAATGCCTGTTTCGATCTGCTTCTCTTCCGCCATCGCTGTGAATTCTCCCATGTTAGAGACCACAGAGATTAAGAAGATCACGGTTATCAGAACTCCTAAACCGAAGGCCAGTGTCTGACCATTTTTGGTTAGAAATTTATACATAGTTGATGATTTCTCTTACTGCTTGAAAATGTTGTTTGACGCCATGATGTCTACCAATGCGATAGATGCATCTTCCATTTTGTTAACGATACCGTCAATCTTAGAAACGATATAGTTGTAGAAGATTTGCAGAATAATCGCAGTGATCAGACCGAATACAGTCGTCAAAAGTGCAACCTTAATACCACCTGCAACAACAGAAGGAGAAAGGTCACCAACCGCTTCGATACGGTCGAATGCCTGAATCATACCAATTACCGTACCCATGAAACCAAGCATCGGTGCAATTGCGATGAAAAGAGAAATCCAAACAAGACCACGCTCCAGCAAGCCCATCTGAACGCTACCGTAAGATACGATTGCTTTTTCTACAGCTTCAGCGCCGTCGTCAGCATTCTTAAGTCCTTCATAAAGGATACTTGCTGTTGGGCCCTGAGTTGACTTACATACTTC
>NZ_JABSPU010000013.1 GCF_013214815.1 Gilvibacter sp. | reverse complement strand
CCGTAAAGGCCGGAGGGCAAATCGCGATTAGGCCCGGTCACTTCCACCTCTACATAACTCAATCCTCTAAGCCCTGTGGTGATAGAAGGAATATCGTTTGCGATCATTCCCGTATCGCTGATCAAAATAACATCGTTAGCCAGCTTTTGCTGATTGCGTTTTACAAACCAACTCAAACTTTCACTGCCCACTTCTTCTTCACCTTCTATCATGAATTTGACGTTACAAGGCAATTGATCGGTCTTGGTCATATACTCTAAAGCCTTGACGTGCATATACATTTGTCCTTTGTCATCACATGCTCCACGCGCGAAGATTGCGCCCTCTGGGTGCAATTCCGTGTTTTTGATCACCGGCTCAAAAGGAGGGCTGTCCCAAAGATCTAAAGGGTCTGGTGGTTGTACGTCGTAATGTCCGTAAACCAAAACAGTGGGTAAGGCCGGGTCAATAATTTTTTCTCCAAAGACAATAGGATACCCTGGCGTCTCACAGATCTCCACGGTTTCACAACCGGCTTCCAGTAAGCGCTGCTCGATCACTTTGGCCGTCGCGATCACATCTTTCTCATAAGCTGAGTCTGCGCTAATGGAAGGAATTTTTAAAAGATCAATGAGTTCCGAGAGGAATCGGTCTTTGTTTTGTTCTATGTAGTCTTTGGCACTTTTCATCTCAAATTTTTAAGGCTCACTAAGGTATCAAAAAATGTGTATATGACATAGGAGTGGTCGGGCTAGAGATCAGCCTGAGTTTACGGCTAAAAATCAGCAATCAATCCACGGCTAAAAATTTCTATTAAGTCCTTTTGGATTTAGCAATATTAATTATATTTGCAGCCCTAAGCGGATGTGATGGAACTGGTAGACATGCTAGACTTAGGATCTAGTGCCGCAAGGCGTGGGGGTTCGACTCCCTTCATCCGCACAAAAAAACCTTCAACGAAAGTTGGAGGTTTTTTTATTATGGTACTTTTCCCATCGCGGCAAAAGTACCCAAAAGCGCTAGCCCCTTCCAAGTCTGTTTCACCGCTCCTTCGTTAACAAAAAATACGAAGTCGCGCCGAACCATTCCCAAAATCTGAGTCGCAAGCTGCTACGCAGCATTATTGCGACATCGAACCGATCTTTGGGAATATACAGACGCTTCGCTTGAAGGGGCGGTTTTGGAATTACTTTTTAATTCTTAGAAGCTTTTTTAAGGTATTTGTTATTTTTACTTACTCCCCGGTAAATAGGTTAATTAAACTAACAACTCAGGTCTCTTTTATGCCCTTATTTCAAGCTTCTGTTCTAAAGAAATACCTAAACCTACAAGATAAAGCACTTTTAGAACGGCAATTCAAGCGGTTCAGTAAGTATTTTCTAAATGCCAAGATCCAGGAGAATATTAAGAACTCAAAAGAAGAAGAGTACCAGGGTATTTTCTTGACAGAACTTTTCGTTAATGTTCTTGGTTACACTTTAAAGCCTAAGGAACCATTTAACCTTGTCGCCGAGTACAAGAATGAGACCAATGCCAGAAAGGCTGATGGAGCCATTTTAAAGAATGATAGCGCTATTGGTGTTGTAGAATTAAAAAGTACCAAGACCAAAGACTTAGAGAGTATACGCAAGCAGGCTTTTGATTATAAGGCTAACCAAAAAGGCTGTGTTTATGTTGTTACCTCAAACTTTGAGAAGCTTCGTTTCTATATAAACGATGCCACGGAGTTCATTGAGTTTGACCTTTTTAACCTCAGCCATGACCAATTTGAATTACTGTATTTGTGTTTGGCCAAGGAAAATATATTCTCTAACCTCCCATTAAAAATCAAAGAAGACTCTTTGGCTCAAGAGGAGGCTATTACCAAAGAGTTCTACAAAGACTATTCTGTCTTTAAAAGAGAGCTTTACCGCGATCTTGTCAAACGCAACGGCAAACGCTTGAAAGAAGAGGCCAGAAGTATGCTCAGCGATCATGCTACCGATGATGTGGTTAAGGCCGAGTTACAGCGTATAGAGAAGAACGTAAAGCTGTCGCTCTTTAAAAAATCACAGAAGTTAATAGATAGGTTGCTTTTTATTTTCTTTGCTGAGGACAGAGGCTTGCTACCACCTAACTCTACCCTATTGATATTGGAAGAATGGAACAAGCTTAAAGACCTAGATGTGAACGTGCCGCTGTACGAGCGTTTTAAGCTCTATTTTAAATACTTGGATGAAGGTAGAGAAGGCACGGACAAGAAGGCAGAGATCTATGCCTATAATGGAGGGTTATTTAAGCCTGATACTGTTCTGGACACTATTGAGCTAGACGATGAGCTGCTCTACAAACACACCTTAAACTGGCTAATTATGACTTTGAGAGCCAGGTAGATGTAAACATACTGGGGCATATTTTTGAGAACTCTTTGAACGAGATAGAGAGCGTTAATGCCGAGATAGAAGGCGGGGAGTTCGATAAGCAAAAGAGCAAGCGAAAAAAGGACGGTGTATTCTATACCCCGAAATACATAACCAAATATATAGTAGAGAATACCGTTGGCAAGCTCTGTGAAGAAAAGAAACAAGAGCTAGGTTTTAAAGAAGAGGAGTACTACAAAAGCCGCAAGGGCCGGCAAAAAGCTACCTTAGAGCGCCTGCGTGACATACTGGATGATTACCGTGATTGGCTTTTACAAATAACTATTTGTGACCCTGCCTGTGGCTCTGGGGCATTTTTAAACCAGGCTTTAGACTTTCTGATAAGCGAGCATAATTATATAGATGAACTTAAAACTAGGCTTTTAGGTGGCGGCTTGCAGTTCCCGGATATAGAGAACACGGTATTAGAGAAGAACATTTTTGGAGTAGACCTAAACGAGGAGTCTGTAGAGATAGCCAAGCTTTCTTTGTGGTTGCGTACGGCACAACCAAGAAGAAAACTTAATGATCTATCAAACAATATAAAATGTGGTAATAGCTTAATTGACAGCAAAGCCGTTGCCGGAGATAAAGCTTTTAACTGGCAGGAAGAGTTCCCAGAGATCTTTGCAAAAGGTGGGTTTGATGTGGTGATCGGGAATCCGCCTTATGTTAGAAATGAGTTTATTGATATTGAGTCAAAAGAGTACTTTCGTAAGACTTATAATGTTTTCACAGGAAAGTCTGATTTATACGTTTTCTTTTTTGAAAAATCTCTTGACTTACTAAATCAAATGGGTCGTTGTGGATTTATAGTCTCCAGTAAATATACAAAGACTAAATATGGTAAAGTACTTATTAAATATTTACAAGATAACTCCAAGATAAGGTCATTTATAGACTTCAGAGATCTTGATGTTTTTAAAGGAATTATAGCATATCCGTCAATCATCCTATTTGAGAAAGCTACAAAAAGTAATAAATCTAAAATGTCTGACCTTTTGGTGGTCTCTGAAGCTAATTATAATGAAATAGAGAACAACTTTGTCAATTCAATAGAGGTTTCGCAGGATGAATTATTTAGAAGGTTAGGTTCCTGGACATCTGGTACATTAAACAACGATTTATTTGATTTAATTAAAAAGCTTGAAAAGAAAAATGAAAAATTGTCTGATTTAATTGATAAGCCACAAGTTGGAATTAAAACAGGCTCTAACAGGTCTTATATAATAAGGAAGGAAGAGATTCCATCAGATTTAAATAATTCAAAAATGTTAAAAGAGTATCTGTTGGGAAGAGAGGTCAAAAAGTATTCTCCAGCCAATACTTCTAATATGATTGTATTTCCTTACAGATTGAGCAATGACGGTATTTATAGCCTAATTGAAAACTTCAATGAGCATCAGGAAACTTTAGATTTCTTAAAGATGAGTAAGGAACAATTATCTTCGAGGGCAATTATTGACAAAGGCATTATTAGTGGTAAAAAGACTTGGTATGAATATCAACAAATAAAGTTAGACTTTCCCTTTCATCAGAAGTTCATCGTATATCCAGACATCTCAGACTCAGTTAATTTTACTTTTGCAAATGATGTTCTTTTTGATATGACATGTTTTGGAATACCATCTGATTCGATGAGTATTTTAGGAATATTAAATTCTAAATTAATCGAAGTGTACCTTCATTCAGTATGTGTCAAAGCAAGAGGGGGTTATTTACGACTTAAATCACAATATATTTCTAAGATACCCCTACCTTCAGAATTTGCAGATGAAAAAATCGAGAAGAAAGTAGAAGAATTACTCGAACTGAATCATAAAAAAGATGCAATTATAAGCAGTTTGCTTAATTACATTCAAAGTAGATATTCTATATCGATTATTAGAAAACTTCAATTATGGTATCAATTGGAATATGATATTTTTATAAAGGAACTCCATCAGGCCATAACAACGACTAACAAAGAAAGAAAAAAAGAAAATTTAGAGTTAGTCCCATCACTTACCAAAAAAGACGAATTTGAATGGCTAGAACTCTTTGAAGAGAACAAGAAAAAAGCCCAAGAACTTCAAACCCAAATATTTCAACTAGAAAAAGAGATAGACCAAATGGTTTACGAGCTTTATGGCTTAACGGAGGAGGAGATTGCTATTGTGGAGAATAGTTGATAGCGATTTCGCTTTGCCAAATGAGTATAAGCCTTATCCCTTATAAAAGGTTTATCAGCTGAAAAACAGCGTATTAAACTACATAAGTACGGTTTAAATAGTATATAAATCGGAGGATTTTGTTGTGCGGCAGATTGCAATTCTGCCTGAAATTTGCAGTGTATTTAATTGTTAATACGTACACTTATGAAGAACACCAAATTCTATCCGAGTATTTGGCAGACCTTTCCAAACAGTTTGGACCTGGCTGCCCATTGGGAGTCGCAAGCTGCGCGCACCCTTAACCTAAGTTTGACACAAAAAGAGATTGAGCCGCTAAAAGTGGTAGAAATGTCTTTGAACATAAGCGGTTTTGCCTTAATTGATGATCATGGCCAGGCCACAACCATTGAATCCTTTCAGCAGCAAACGCCTTTGCAACTTAAAGGACAACACACTGGACTATTCATTAAAACCCGTGAAGCTGTCGCTTTGCCTGCTGCCTACTTTACCAAGGTTCGTTTTTACCTAAAGGCTTGGGACAACTCCTTTATCTTAAACGATTACACCAAAAAGGAGGTTTTTGATACTCCGTATTTGGATTTTGAGATTCAAGGAGGATATCGAGTAACTAATCAACAAGCTCAAGAGTTGCGCCTGCAGTTCAATTTCTCAGCCTATAGTTTCTTAGGAATCACGCGCTGGTTAAAGCACCGCATTTTAGGAAAGGTAAAGCCAAAAATGGCCTACCGTTTTGCCCATTAGGGATCATTTTACACTTAAAGCGAAGAAGCAGCCTACGGGCTGCTTTTTTTGTTTTTATTCGACTTCTACAATTCTCTTATCTTAGTGGCACGGCTAATTTGGGAAACATGCGATACCTTCTTTTTTTAACGCTCTTGGTGCTGATAGGATGCAAGGAAACTACAACCCAGCAGACTCCTGTAGCTCAAGAATTCAGTTCCAACTACGACGAACCCTACCGTTTGCAATATCATTTTTCACCACCCGCTAAATGGATGAATGACCCGAACGGCTTGGTTTACAATGATGGGGTTTACCATTTGTTCTATCAGTATTATCCGGAGGATATTGTATGGGGACCTATGCACTGGGGACATGCCACAAGTACAGATATGGTTCATTGGGAAAACAAGCCTATTGCATTATATCCTGATGAGCACGGTCTCATTTTCTCAGGCAGCGCAGTGGTTGATAAAGACAATACCTCGGGATTTGGGAAAGACGGAGTTGCACCTTTGGTTGCAATTTTCACCTATCATTTAATGGAGGGAGAAAAAGCCGGACGCACCGACTTCCAAACCCAAGGCATTGCCTACAGTTTGGACAATGGAGACTCGTGGACTAAATATGAAGGCAATCCGGTCATTGGTAATGAGGGCATAAAAGATTTTAGGGACCCTAAGGTCTTTTGGGATAAGGATACCAAGCAATGGGTGATGATCTTGGTCGCTGGCGATCATGCGAAGTTCTATAAATCTCCTAACCTCAAAGATTGGGAATTGATGAGTGAATTTGGCAAAGACCAAGGTGCTCACGGAGGAGTTTGGGAATGTCCGGATCTTTTTCCATTAAATCATCCTGATCCGGACCATTATGCCAAAAAATGGGTGCTGCTCATCAGCATGAATCCAGGGGCTCCAAATGGAGGTTCTGGGACGCAATATTTCATTGGAGATTGGGATGGGGAAAAGTTCACCACAGATCAAAAAGAGCCTCTTTGGTTAGACTACGGTATGGATAATTACGCCGGTGTTACTTAAAACAATGAACCTTATGGAGAGCGAATCTTTATAGGTTGGATGAGCAATTGGAATTATGCGAGAAACACCCCCACAGAAGCTTGGCGAAGCTCCATGACCCTACCGAGAACTTTGCAACTAAAACGCTTTAATGAGGGGGTACGATTGACCAACTATCCCTACGAAAAAGTAGATACCTTGGTCTATGACCGGGAGCCTGTGTACTACACAGAAGGTCCTGGGCAGGTTTACTTTGACTCTGTAAATCTCAATCAGCACAGAATTCAATTCAAAACTTATGCAAAAACGGATACCTATTTTATTTTGAGCAACAATCTGCGTGAGGAGATCGAGATCGGCTTCTTCCCAGAGGCTGGTATAATGACCTTTGATAGAAGCCAGAGCGGGAAGGTTGATTTTGAGCCCTCTTTTGGGGCCCAGCATCAAGAACAGCCTTTTAATCCAGACGGTGGATATCTATGTCACTGCCTATATTGATGCCTCCTCAATTGAGATTTTTGTAGATTGGGGACGATATGTCTTTACCAATCAAATATTTCCAAACGAACCCTTTGATGAGGTCCAAGTAGTGCCCGCAGACGCAGCAGGCGTTCGCTGGTTCAGGATCGATTCAATACCTTCTATTTGGAACAAACCAACTAACTAATACTAGATGAACAAAATCGTAATGTGGTCAGTCACTGTTGCGCTGGCCGGTTTTCTCTTCGGATTTGATACCGTAGTGATCAGTGGAGCCAATAAACCCATTCAAGCTCTTTGGGATACTTCACCCTTATTTCACGGGACCTTTATTATGTCCATGGCGCTCTGGGGAACTGTTTTAGGTTCTCTGACCGGTGGAATTCCAACCAAACGCTTGGGAAGAAAGAAGACCTTGTTTTGGATTGGAGTGCTCTTTTTTGTCTCCGCAGTTGGAAGCGCATTGGCACCAGATCCTTATTCATTCTCCTTTTTTAGATTCATTGGTGGAGTAGGAGTTGGAGTTTCCTCAGTCGCCGCACCGATCTACATTTCTGAGATCACCTCCGCGCAAAATCGCGGAAAAATGGTGGCCTTATATCAATTTTGTTTAGTCTTCGGAATTTTGATCGCCTTTATTTCCAATTGGCTGCTCAAAGGTTTTGATGGAGCCAATGATTGGCGCTGGATGCTCGGAGTAGAGGCCATTCCTGCCTTGCTCTACACCATCATGGTATTGAAAGTGCCTAACAGTCCACGTTGGCTGGCCATTGTTAAAAAGGACGATGAAGCAGCGCTTGGAGTTTTAGAGACTATTTACCTCGGAGCGGAAAAGGCTAAAAACGTTTTGCAAGAAATCAAAAAAGATCTTTTACAACCCAAAACCAGTGAAAAGTTATTTCAAAAGAAGTACAACCGCGTGCTGTGGTTGGGCTTTTTGATCGCCTTTTTCAATCAGCTCAGTGGAATCAACTTTGTGCTGTATTACGCGCCGCAAATCTTGGAGCAAGCTGGTTTGGGAGGAGAAGAATCGCTGTTTAATTCTATTGCCATTGGGATTGTGAATTTGGTATTCACACTCATTGGAGTGCGATTAATTGACAAATTAGGACGCAGGCAACTCATCATTATTGGTTCCATTGGATATATCGTGAGTCTTATTATGGTAGGTTGGTGTTTCTATGCGGATGCGTCTCCGGCCATGCTGTTGACCTTTATCTGTATTTTCATCGCTTCTCATGCCATTGGACAAGGTGCGGTGATCTGGGTGTTCATTTCTGAGATCTTCCCGAATCGTGTTCGAGCTTATGGCCAAAGTTGGGGGACCAGTACCCACTGGGTATTTGCTGCCTTGATCACTTTGATCACACCTTTCTTTATCGATGAGCAAGAAGGAATCCTCAGAGATTCGCTCTGGTATATCTATTACTTTTTTGCCGGTATGATGGTCTTGCAGTTGTTGTGGGCCATCTTTAAAATGCCAGAAACCAAAGGGGTGTCGTTAGAAGATTTAGAGAAAAAACTCGTTGATGAAGACGCCTGATGCCCCTAGGGTTATTTGCTACGGAGAGATCCTTTGGGATTGTTTTCCGGATCGAGAGGTCTTGGGAGGAGCTCCGTTTAATGTCGCTTTTCGTCTTCATAGGCTAGGTGCAGAGGTACAACTTATCAGTGCTGTGGGAAATGATGCCAGAGGGCATGATACCTATTTTGATCTTGAAGAGCTCGGGCTAGACACGACTTGTATCTATCCGCATAAAGAGTTAGCTACGGGATATGTCAACGTAGAACTTGACCAAGCAGGCGCAGCTATTTATACCATAGGCCAGCCTGTTGCTTGGGATCATATTCCGGCACCTGAAATTCCAATTGGAAATAATATCTTGGTTTTTGGTAGCTTGGCCCTACGTGAAGCCTTCAATGTGAGTCAACTCCATAAATTAGTTCAGCGCTGCGATACCGTCATTTTTGATATTAACCTCAGGCCTCCGCATTATGAGATGTCTGCTTTGATTGATCTAATGAAGATTGCTGATTGTATCAAATTTAATGAAGAGGAATTGCCACTCGTTCTATCGGAGTTGTCAATTATCCACCAAGATCTTGAATCGCAATTAGCAGCTCTGGCTGAGGCGACTGAGGCCAAAACCCTCTGCGTAACTCTGGGGAGTGAAGGAGCTGCCTTATGGCATGAGGGTGATTTTTATCGACAAGCAGGTTTTCCAACTACCGTTGCTGATACCGTTGGGGCAGGCGATGCTTTTTTGGCTGCTTTTGTCTACGGATTTTATTTATTGCAAGAAGTTCCACAAGCTGCTTTAAAGCGCGGCTGTGCTTTGGGTTCTTTAGTAGCTGCAACACCAGGAGCCACTACAGAAATCTCAATGACTCAACTGGATTCCCTTATGAAGGATTAAGACTTGGCGGTAAGGGCGGCTTTACTTACCATAGAAGAGCCTCTTCCTATCACCTTAGTAGGCATAGCTATGGTTTCTGGAGGGAGCAGTTGCCCATTCTTTTTAGCCTGTAACTCTTTGAAGAGTCTTTTGAATACTTTTTTGCCCATTTTGATCCCGTCTTGATCTACGGTGCTCAAGGTGGGTGTCATCGCCGATGAGATGAACCAGTTACTAAAACCTATGATCTTGAGGTCTTGAGGAACTTTAATACCACGTTCATTAAATACAGAAAGGGCGCCAATGGCTACCATGTCGGTGTTGGCAAAGATGCCGTCAATATCCATACCTTCATCTAGGACAGCATTTGCGTGTTCCCGCCCCTTTTCATAAATGATCGGGTCGCATAGAAAAACATGCTTGGAATTATATTCTAATCCATGGTCTTCTAACGCCTTTTTATATCCGAGGAATCGATCAATAGAATTTTGAGGCAGTAAAGGACCTCTAAAATGCGCGATCTTGGTACAACCTTGCTCAATGAGGTGTTTGGTAGCTTCATAGGCTGCTTTGCGATCATCGATGATTATTTTGGAACAGGGCACCAGCTTGGAGATCTTGTCAAACATCACCAAAGGAATCCCCAATCGCATCACTTTTTGTAAATGTGAGGTGTCTACGGTATTGTTTGCTAGCGAGATCATAATACCATCTACGCGCTTACTGATCAACAGATCGATCTGCTTTTTCTCGAGTTCTGGATTGTCGTCAGACTGAAGGATAATTACCAAATAGCCTTTTTTCTCTGCTTCGGTGATGATGGCACGTACAATATTGCCGAAAAAGAAGTGAACTACCTCCGGAATGATCAAACCAATAGTTCGAGACTCTTTGGTCCTCAGATTCACGGCAAAACTGTTGGGTTGGTAGTTGAGTCGTTCTGCCTCAGCTTTGACCAAAGCCTTGGTCTTCTGGCTAACGTCAGGATAGTCTTTTAGAGCTTTAGAGACCGTCGCAATAGATATTCCGAGGTATTCTGCAATTTGTTTAAGCGTAACTTGTTCCATATAATCAGCCTGTGGCTCGGGGGTATAGGTTAGTTTTTGATTCTGATGTTAGCGAAGCACGAGTAATTTCAAGCCTTGACGAATATCCTTCGATTTTATTCCGAAACTGTTTTACGAAAACCGGAAAAAATCCGGCCAAAAATACACTTGAAAACGTTAAACAAAAAATGTAGCCAAGACTATAGCTCACACGTTTTCGTTAATTTTTCGTTGATTGCTAAATTCAGGAGTCGAAAATACGAAAACGTTTTCGGTTATGAAAACCGAGATTTTAAGAGTGTTTATTTTTAATAATCAAAAAAAAAGTAAATATTAGCCCTTAAATTAAGACAACGTTAAGAAAAGTACGCTTAATTGTTGTCTGACTTCAGAGCGAGAGATCTCAACCAAAGTCCCTCGTTTTCAGGAAGTTAATGAACATGATAGTGCAGAAGAAAAGCTCAGACCGAAGAACTGTTAAGGCCGCTTATGGTGCAAAACCGCAATACGCGAGCCCTTTTTGCATGCCTGAAATGCACATTTGGGCTCATGTTCATCCTTTCAACCATCGAAACAGTACAGTTAATTTTGGAGATCAATCCCCTCGGGAAAATGCAACGGCCACAGCGGTAAAAGTACACGACAATACAGCAGGTGAACACTCTCAGCGGCGGCAGCGAATTAGCCATCACTGGAGGGGAATTGATTTTTCTTTAACTGAAGCTCAAAGCATAGAAAAGAGTACTGCCTTTTTGGTGAAAAAGTCGTATCTTATCACCTTAAAGCGTAATAGACTAAAAATAATGACGGCAGCCTGAGTAATCAGTGGTGTTGTCAAATCCTTAAAAACAATTTGAAATTTTAATTAATCTAAACCAAATAACTGTATGAAAAACAAATTACTAATGAGACTTTTTCTACTTCCGATGTTTGCGCTACTTGGGAGTACAGTTTACGCTCAGATTAGCGTCTCGGGTACGGTGTCTGATGCTACAGGCCCGCTTCCAGGGGTGAATGTACTTGTAAAAGGTACTTCTAACGGAGCACAAACAGATTTTGACGGTAACTATTCTTTGAGTGATGTTGATTCCAACGCCACACTTGTGTTTAGTTATGTTGGATTTGTGACATCTGAAGTTTCAGTAAACGGACAGACTACCATCAACTTCGTGATGCAGGAAGACACTGAAGCGCTAGAAGAGGTAGTTATTATTGGTTATGGTTCTACGACCGTGAAAGACGCAACTGGTGCAGTTACGGCGGTTACGTCAGACGACTTTAACCAAGGGGTAATCGCTTCTCCGGAACAATTGATCCAAGGTAAAACTGCCGGGGTTCAGATTTCTCAGGATTCTGGGGAACCAGGTTCTGCTGTAGCGTTTAGAATTCGTGGTTCGAACTCGATTCGTTCGAACAACAACCCGCTATTCGTTGTTGACGGTGTGCCATTAGCCAATGACACAAGTCAGGAATTGAGTGGAACTTCTTTCGGTTCTGCTGCTCCTCGTAACCCGTTAAACTTCTTGAACCCGAATGATATCGAGAGCATCTCTATTTTGAAGGATGCATCTGCAACGGCTATCTATGGTTCTCGTGGTGCGAACGGGGTTGTAATCATTACTACCAAGTCTGGTCGTAGTGGTCGCGGAGGATCTTTCGAGTTGAGTTCTACTTTCTCTGTAGCTGAGGCTGCAAACGAGTACGACCTACTTGATGCTGACGCTTACCTTGCTGCTTCTGCTGCTAACGGTTTTGACATCGCGGAGCGTGACTTCGGTGCCAAAACTGACTGGCAAGATGTAGTATTTAGAAGAGCTACTTCTACAACAAACAACTTGTCTTATACCAACAACTACGGTGATGGTAATGTACGTGCGAGTTTCAGTTACTCTAAGAACTTCGGTATCGTAGAGAACTCGTCTCTTGAGCGTGTTACTGCGCGTTTGAACGCACAGCACCGTTTCTTGGAAGATAAACTGAAATTAGGATTACAGGCTTCTTACGGTCGTACTAACGATGAGTTCGCTCCACTTTCTGGTTCTGCCGGATTTAGAGGTGACTTACTTGGTTCTGCTTACTCAGCAAACCCAACTTGGCCAAACAATCCTGACTTTACGGGAACTGGTGGTCTAACTTCTCCTGCTGCGTTATTGGCGTACACTGAGAACTTAGGTAACACAGACCGTATCCTTATTAACGCTTCTGCAGAGTACGATATCACATCGGAATTTTCTGCAAAAGTTAACTTAGGTTATGACTATTCTGATACTTTCTTAAGCAGTGCTACAAGTGCACGCGCTCTTAACGTTGACCAAGGTGCATTCGGAAACGGTGTTGCTGGAGTTAGCGAGCGCGAAGCAACTAACACGCTTTTGGAAGCAACTGTTAACTATAAGAAAGAGTTTGAAAACAGCTCTTTGGACGTACTTGCTGGTTACTCTTACCAAAAGTTCGATCGTAACGGTCGTAACTTGAGTGGTTTCGGATTCTTTACTACGCAGATGGGAGACATGATCGACGATCTTGTTTCTTCTGCTGATGCTGTAGAGAGCCAAATCACTGGTTCTTACCAACAGTATGGATACGCTCCAAACATCAACGGTACTTTCGTGAACCGTCTATTCCCAGAGATCCTTCAGGATAACATTGGGTCTACTTCAGGTGCACGTACTCGTTCCTTGTTCGGAGATACTTTCGATAGCTTTGACGAGCTACAGTCTTACTTTGCTCGTGTGAACTACACGCTTGCAGATAAGTACTTATTCACCGCTACAATGCGTGCGGATGGTTCATCAACTTTTGGTGATGACAACAAGTACGGATACTTCCCATCAGCTGCTGTTGCTTGGAAGATCAACGAAGAAGATTTCATTGGTGACAATGTATCTACTTTAAAACTTCGTTTGAACTGGGGTATCACTGGTAACCAAGATGGTCTAGGATACGGTAACTTCCTTCAGCGTGAGCGCTTCGGAGGTGGAGACGTGATCAACGACGGTGGTGATATTAACATCCCTGGTACTTCTTCTCAGTCTTTTGCTAACCCAGACTTGAAGTGGGAGGAAACAATGCAATTCGGTGCTGGTATCGACTTTGGTGTAAACAACGACCGCTTCACAGCTACTGTTGATGTATACCGCAAGTCTACTACTGACCTATTGCTACGTACCATCTCTGCGCAGCCAGCTGCTCAGCCATTCGTATTCTTGAACTTACCAGATTCAGAGGTAATCAACCAAGGTATTGAAATCGCGTTAGGATATGACATTATTGATCAAGAGGACTTTAGCTGGAACGCTAACTTCCAATTGACTTATAACGAAAACGAAATCACCAGCCTACAAGGACAGTTCCCAGCGGGTACTATCCGTGGTCAAGGTCTATCTCTTGCATTTGCTCAGCAGCTGCAAGAAGGACAGCCACTTTTCTCATACTTCTTGAGAGAGTTTGGTGGATTCGACGCTACTACAGGACAACCTTTGTATCCTGAAGGAGACGTACAAAAGTTCGTAGGAAAGAGCGCTTTGCCAGACATTACTGCTGGTCTCTCTACTACATTTAACTATAAAAACTGGACGTTATCGGCATTCTTTAACGGTCAGTTCGGACACTACATCTACAACAACACAGCAAACGCATTCTTTACGGCTGGTGCATTTAGAGGGGGTCGTAACGTATTGCCAGAGACATTGACTTCTGGTGAGTCGTTTGATGCTGCTGCAGATGTTTCAACAAGATTCCTAGAAGCTGGGGATTTTGTAAGACTTCAGAACGCAACGTTGTCATACAACGTGCCGATGGAAGAAGATGGATTGTTTGACGCTTTACAACTGTCGCTAATCGGACAGAACTTGTTCGTGATCACTGACTACTCTGGTCTTGATCCTGAAGTTTCTGTATCACCAGGTGGTGGAGATCTATTGAACGGATTCCCAGTATACGGTATCGATTACACGGCGTTCCCAAGACCGAGAACAATTTCATTTGGTATAAATGCTAAATTCTAAAATTATTATGAAAAGAAACATTTTGATGAACACAAGATCGCTACTAGCGATGGCCCTCGTTTCTCTTTTGGCAATTTCTTGTACCGACTTAGAGATTGAGGCAACTGACTCTGTACTTACTGACGAATCTGTTGGTTTTGACGGGGTAAACGCTGAGGCAGCTCTTAACAACGTATATAACGATGTTTACGGGCAACTTGGTGATCAGGCGAACTTCTTCGCTTTGAACGAAGTATCAACTGATGAGACCTTAGTACCAACTCGTGGTACTGACTGGGGTGATAACGGAATCTGGCGTACGCTTCACGCGCACACTTGGTCTCCAACACACCAGTACATTTTGAACACTTGGAACAACTTGAACCAGAACGTATTCCGTGCTTCGGAAGTTATCGATTCTCGTTCAAGCCCGACAGCTCAACAAGCTGCGGAAGCGAAGTTCCTACGTGCATTTAGTATGTATTTCGTATTAGACTTCTGGGGAGTTGCTCCTTTCAGAAACGTAGATGATGGACCAGAGGTAGACCCTGTTGTTCTTTCAGCTGCTGAAGCTTACGATTTCATCTTGAATGATTTGACAACTGCATTGCCAGATCTTCCTGCTACAGGACCAAGTGCAGAGACCAACCGTGCTTCTCAAGCTGCGGCTAACTTTATGTTGGCTAAGTTGCGACTTAACGCTGAGCGTCACAAAGGTTCTATTGACAATTCAGACTATCAAGCGGTAATCGACGCTGTTGATGCTATCGCTGCTGATGGATTTGCATTGCAAGCTGGATATTTTGATCTATTTAAGCAAGATGTAGATAACGAAACCATCTGGTGGGCTGTTACCTCTGTAGGTAACCGTATCTGGAATGGTATGCACTACAACATCAACGCTCCAGACAACGCTGGTGGTGGATGGAACGGATTTACTACTTTGGCTGAGTTCTACGATGCCTTTGAAGGAAACCCAACATCTAACTACGTAGGTGACGGTCAAGAAGAGCGTCGTGGATGGGTGCCAGATGCATCTAATGCAGACGATACTAACTTAGGTATTGGATATGGATTCTTGATCAACCAACAGTACAACGAAGACGGAACTCCACTTAAAGACCGTCCTGGAAACAACCTAGTATTTACTAAGGAGCTTCCTGGTCTTCAAGGTAACGGTGAAGCTACTGGTGTACGTATGATCAAGTATCACCCAGTAAACGGATCGTTTACTTCTCACGAGATCGTATTCCGTTACGCAGATGCTCACTTGATGAAAGCTGAGGCTATGATGCGTATGGGCGGAGACGCTACTGCTATGGTTAACGAGCTTAGAGCACTTCGTGGAGCTTCTCCACTTGGAAGTGTATCAGAAGCTGATATGTTAGCTGAGCGTGGACGTGAGCTATGGTACGAGTTCTGGAGACGTAATGACTTGTTGCGTTTCGGACAATTTACTCGTGACTGGGAATTCAAAGATGCTGCTTCTGTAGGGGCGACCTTCAGAAACTTGTATCCTATTCCAATTAACGCACTTCTTTCTAACCCTAACTTGGTTCAGAACGAAGGATACTAGAATTTTCCTTTTTCAAGATAGAAACAGGCTCCTTTTGGGAGCCTGTTTTTTTATACCCGGATAATGAATTTGAATTTTCATTACGCCTTCAAACTGCTTTAAAATATTTGTTTCACTGCTTCTTTCGATCCTAAAGTAGCCCAACTACGATAGAATCTCCAAAAAGCAATATTTTCTTGCATTGTTAAGGCTCATTCTAAAAATTCTCCTCCATTATCCGGGTTGATTTTTCGCATATTTCTTGGCGATTACGTACATTTCGGTCACTTTCGAATGAAGCGACTATCCTCTAAATATCTTCACTTCTTACCTGTCTTTACAGGTCTTTTTTTGTTGCTGATTGTGGCTTGTGATTCAAAACCAGAAGTAGCTAAAGATTACCGTTTTGAGATCGTTGCTGCAGACAGCAGTGGAATCGAATTTGAGAATAAACTGCTGAATCGTCCCGAGCGAAACATCCTCAATTATATCTATTACTACAATGGTGGCGGTTTGGCAGCAGGAGATTTCAATAATGATGGTCTTGTTGATTTATACTTCACTGCCAATGAAGGTCCAAATGCACTCTATCTAAATCAAGGGAATTTTAAGTTCAAAGAAATAGCCAAGACTGCAGGAGTCTTAGATGGAACCGGTTGGAGCACAGGAGTAACCACGGTAGACATAAACAATGATGGCTTCTTGGATCTCTATGTGTGCAAAGTGGCTCCCTTGGATCCAGAATCGGGTGGTAATAAACTGTTTGTCAATCAAGGGGTGTCTGATGACGGCATACCAAGCTTTAAAGAACAGGCGGCAGAATATGGCCTTGACTTCAAAGGTTATTCCACTCAGGCTTCCTTTTTTGATTACGACCAAGATGGCGATTTGGATGTGTTTTTAATGAACCATACCGTCAATCCAAACAGTAATTATGGACGAGGCAGTAAACGCAAGCAAATCGATTCGCTTTCTGGGGATCGACTTTATGTCAATGAAAACGGTGTTTACCGCAATATTTCACAGGAGGCGGGAATCTACCAAAGCCCTATTGGATATGGACTAGGGCTGGGTATAGGTTATTTGAATTATGACCGACTGCCAGATATCTATGTTGGCAACGATTTCTTTGAGAACGACTACCTCTATTTGAATAATTTTGATCATGTCTTTCAAGAGCATATCAGCAGTGATCAAAACCCACTAGGGCATACCTCTCACTACACTATGGGAGTAGATCTCGCCGATCTCAACAACGACGGCCTCACGGATATTCTCTCTGTGGACATGCTGCCAGAAGATCTGCAAACCTATAAGTCCTCTGGGGTTGAATTCGGGTATTCCACCTATAACAACTACCTGCGTAACGGTTATGCGCCGCAGTACATGCAAAATGCCTTGCACTTCAATCAAGGTAATATGCGTTTTAATGAGACCGCATTTTTGAGTGGTATTTCTGCGACTGAATGGTCCTGGGCGCCACTTATTGCAGATTTTGATAATGACGGGCTCAAGGATATTTTTATTAGCAACGGAATTGTTGGTGCTACTAACGATATGGATTTCATCAATTTCATTGCAGATGAGGCCATTCAGAAGCGTCTGGGTAAAGGTATGACGCAAGAAGACATGGCCTTTGTAGCAAAGATCCCAGAAAAGAACACGCTCAACTACTTCTATAAAAATGAAAATGGGCAACAATTCTCGGATCAATCCAAAGATTGGGTGGCCGGAGTGCCGACCTTTAGCAATGGTAGTATTTATGCGGATTTAGACAATGATGGAGATCTAGATATAGTTTCCAACAACGTGAATCAACCGGCAACGGTTTATAGGAATCTTACTAGAGAGAAAGATTCTACCAATTATTGGCAGCTACGCCTTTACGATTATGGTCACTTGAATGCGAAAGATAGCCTTCCAAACAACAATGGGCGGGCTATTGGTGCTCGAGTTCGTGTATATACAGCATCGGGGATTCAATATCAGGAAGTGTTTCCAACGCGTGGATATCAAAGCGCCATGGATACGAACTTGCATTTTGGCTTGGGCAGAGATACCAAAATTGATTCTGTCATTATATCCTGGACAGGAGAAATTCCAGGGAATACAGCATTCTACGACCCTAAAATAAATACTAAACTCAGGGTTTCGAGATATGACAAGTTTATGCATGCAGGCGTTTCGTGGACTGGAGACGAGTCCTATCTCGAGAATACAGCTATCGAACTCTTCACCCACAAGGAAAATGCTTCATTAGAGTTCAACTTGGATCCGCTCATCGCCTATGCAAGTACCAATGAAGGGCCTGGAGTAGCTGTTGCAGATGTCAATGGTGACGGTCTTGAAGACGTTTTTTTCTGCGGCGCTAAAGGACAGGCATCTGAGCTTCAATTGCAACAATCCGATGGCAGTTTTATAGCAGATTCTCGAATGGACCTTTCTTCAGATAGACTATCAGAAGACGTTGCGGCTGTTTTTGCCGATTTCAATAGCGATGGCCGTCCCGATTTGGTCGTGGTCAGTGGAGGAAATGAATTCACAGATGGGAAAGCCATTCAACCTAGGCTTTATTGGAATACTGATGATGGAATGTTAAAGGATGACACCGCCTTCGCAGGTCTTTCCTTCAATGCAGCAAGTGTTGCGGCAATTGATTTTGACCTGGATGGTGACTTAGATCTCAGCATTGCTGTGGATGGAAAGGCAAAAGATTTTGGAGCGAGCGCTACTCAAGTATTGTTGTCCAATGAAGGTGATGGGAAATTTATTGACGTCACCGCTCAGAGGGCGCCTGATTGGGCAGACCTCGGAAAGGTGAAAGAAATTGTTTGGGATGATTTTAATGGAGACGATTGGCCCGATGCTTTAGTGATAGGTCATTGGATGGCTCCACAACTCTATATCAACAATAAAGGCGTGCTGGAGGATCAAAGTCCTTCCGTTTTCTCTATCAGTTCCGGGCTGTGGGAAACTGCCGTTGTTGCTGATTTTGATGCGGACGGGGATTTAGATATCGTCGCAGGGAATTGGGGACTTAATTCCAGACTTACTGCGAGCGTTCAAGATCCTTTAAAACTCTATCGTGGTGACTTTAACGGCAATGGATCCGAAGAAACACTCATCACCTATAATTATCAAGGCCAAGAGACCCTTTTGCCTTCTAAAGATGAGCTTGCCAAACAAATTCCGCAGATCAATAAGAACTATTTGTCCTATGCTGATTTTGCCGGAGCGAAAACCAAAGACATCCTCCCAGAAGCCCTTTGGAGTGCTGCAACGACAAAATCTGTAGAAACCCTTGCCTCTACTTACTTTGAAAACCTCGGAAACGGTAATTTTAACACAACTATACTACCATTTGCTGCGCAAATATCCGCAGTGAATGATATCTTTGTAAATGACTTTAACTCAGACGGTTTTCCCGATGTTTTCCTCGTAGGGAACCGCACTGAGGTCAGCACGCAAATAGGACGTTTAGACGCCCTGAAAGGTGCACTATTGCTCTTTGATCCTAAAACAGGCTTTACAGCTGTCAACGATCCGAATTTAAATTTGGCAGGGAGCTACAGAGCAATACAACCAATAACTATAAATGACCGACCGCATGTGATTGTTACCCGTAACAATGGCAAAGCGGTTGTTTTAGAAATATCAAATGATGTTATTCAAGTACCCAATGAATAAATACTTATTGACTTTTGGCCTTTTAGGGCTAATCTTTACCTCTTGTGAGGACAATCCCCAAGAAAAGGACGCCGCTATTGTTAGTGACACCCTTTTTACCAAGACAGACCCAGCGGAGACCGGATTTGATTTCACCAATACTGTGGTGAATCAAAAGGATTTCAACATCTTCAAATACCGAAACTTTTACAACGGTGGCGGTGTCGCTATTGGCGACATCAACAACGATGGACTGGCGGATATCTATATGACCGCCAATATGGGTCCGAACAAACTCTTCCTCAATGAAGGGAATTTTAAATTCAAAGACATTACAGAGACTGCTGGTGTTGCCGGGAACAAACCTTGGTCTACAGGAGTAAATATGGTAGACATTAACCAGGACGGTCTTTTGGATATTTACGTGAGTAATGCCGGAAACATGGAAGGCGATAATCACGACAACGATCTTTACATCAACAATGGCGATCTAACCTTTACAGAGAAAGCGGCAGAATTCAATTTGGCAGAGACGGGCTTTTCTACCCACGCGACTTTCTTTGAGTACGAGAAAGACGGAGAGCTGGACGCCTATATTCTCATCAACAGTAATATTCCGGTGACTTCCTTAGGATTTGCGCACCAACGTGATGTTCGCGCTCAAGATTGGGACGTGCCTAAAATGTTCCGCGGAGTTGGAGATATGCTTTTGCGTAATGATGGCGGCACTTTCACGGAGGTCAGTGAAGAGGCTGGTATCTACGGAAGTTTGATCGGTTTTGGATTGGGAGTTATGGTCACCGACATCAACAATGACCTTTGGCCTGACATTTATGTTTCCAATGACTTCTACGAGCGTGATTACCTCTACATCAATAATCAAGATGGAACTTTTACAGAAGACATCAAGAATTGGATGAACCACCTTTGCCTTTCTGCTATGGGTATTGATATGGCAGACATCAACAACGATGGAAATCAAGACATCTTCATTACCGATATGTTGCCCGATGGCGATCAGCGCGTAAAATCTGTTATGGAATTTGAGGGCTACAACGTCTTTAAACTCAAGCAGAGTAAAGATTTCTATCAGCAGTACATACAGAACACCTTACAGCTCAACAACGGTAACGGGAGCTTTTCTGAGATCGCTTATTACAGCGGTGTTTCGGCTACGGACTGGAGTTGGTCTGGTTTGATGTTTGATATGGACAACGACGGTTACCGCGATATTTTTGTGACCAACGGGGTGAATCATGACCTTACAGACTTGGACTTCGTGGATTTCTTTGCCAATGAGATCATTCAGAAAATGGCTCTGACGGGTAAAAAAGAAGCTATCGATAGTATCATTGATAAGATGCCGGTTGTGCCTGTACCTAACTACGCTTACCACAACCAACGTGATCTGACCTTTGACAACAAGGCCGTTAAATGGGGCTTGGGTGAGCCTGGATTGTCTAACGGTGCTGCCTATGGAGATTTAGATAATGACGGTGACTTGGATTTGGTGGTCAACAATGTGAATATGGCTTCCTTCCTCTACCGCAACAATTCGGAGCAGTTAGATAACAACTATATTAAGCTTCGATTCAAAGGGACAGCGGCAAACCGCTTTGCTATTGGTACACGAGTACGCATGTACTATGACGGACAAGAGGTACTTCAAGAATTGGTTCCGTCCAGAGGATTCCAATCTTCTATGGAACATCCAATGACCATTGGATTGGGTAAGGCGACTACAATAGATTCACTACGCGTGATCTGGCCAGACGACCGTACGGATGTACGTACTAATTTGGCTGCCAATTCGACTTATGATTTCGATATGGAAGCGGCCACTGTTACCTATAATCCTTCAAAGCCAGAGGCAAAGACCACCTTTATCAGTGAAATGGAAACTAGCCTGGCGGCGCACGAAGAGAATAACTACGAGGACTTTGACTATGAAGGGATGATCTATAAAAAGGTGTCTCAAGAAGGCCCAGCCTTAGCCGTTGCAGATATTAATGCCGACGGGCATGAGGATGTTTTCATCGGAGGAGCCAAAGGGCAAGCGGGCATGATCTATCTCCACAGTGGAAATGGAAATATGCGTGCTTTAAAACAGCCTGGTCTAGCGGCAGATGCGGAGTTTGAGGACACGGCAGCGAGTTTCTTTGATATGGATGGAGACGGTGATCTTGACCTCATGGTTGGTTCTGGAGGTAATCAGCGTGACGAGAACACTTCTTTGACCGCTAGAATATATATCAATAACGGTAATGGTGTTTTTCAAAAAGCAGCCTTGAATTTACCGCCGGGAACTACGAATATCTCGGCTATAGCTCCTTATGATTACGACGGTGATGGCGATATGGACGTATTCCTAGCAGCTCGTTCTGTGATCGGGATTTACGGTATTGATCCATCTTCTGTCTTCTTAGAGAATACAGGGGGAGGACAATTTCAATTAGCCAGCGCTAAGGTATTGAAGAACCTTTCTCGCTTGAGCGGGATGATCACGGATGCCGTGTGGATCGATCTTTTGGGCGATGAAACCAAAGAACTTTTAACCGTTTCTGATTGGGGAGCACCTATGGTTTATCAGTTGCAAGATGGTGTGCTCAATATGGTCACTACAGACTTGGAGCAGCAAACCGGTTGGTGGAACGCAGTTGAGGCGGCAGACCTGGACGGTGATGGAGATCTTGACCTTGTGTTAGGAAACCAAGGAGAGAACATCCACTACAAGCCAACGGCAGAGAGTCCAATGAAGATCTGGATCAGTGACTTTGACAATAACGGAACCATTGAACAGCTGGTTACACAAACCTTGGACGGTCGTGATATGCCGATCCACCAAAAGAAGGAAATTGTGAACCAAATGGTATCGCTTAAAAAGGAAAACCTTCGCGCCTCAGAATACGCCAAGAAGAGCATCCAAGAACTCTTTACTCCAGCGGTATTGGGTCGTGCTTTGGTGAAAGAGGTGGTGACTTCTCAAAACATGGTGGCGATCAATGAAGGAGATGGAAAATTCAAATTCGTTGCTTTACCAGCACGCGCTCAGCTTTCTTGTGTTTGTGGAATTCAATGTACAGACTTGAACAAAGACGGAACTTTGGATTTACTGCTCGGAGGGAACAACTATGAATTCAAACCTCAGTATTCCCGATTGGATGCCAATTACGGTAGCGTCTTACTCAATGATGGAGCAGGTAACTTTGCTTGGCAAGAGTATGAGGATTCTGGATTCTTTGTGAAGGACGAGGTTAAACATATGCAAATCTTCTCTGACGCCAATGGCAATCGATTTATGATCACCGCTATTAACGACTCGGAACCTATAATTCATCGTTTGAATGAGTAAATGGAGCTTGCTTGCTGGACTCTTCTTTTTGTGGTCCTGCACGGAGCGAGACCAAGCACCTTCTTTGGCCTTTAAACAGCTTCCTGCGGATAGCACGGGTATCTCTTTTGCCAACACCTTAGTAGAAACCGATAGTCTTAATATTCTGGATTATCTCTATTTCTATAACGGCGGAGGACTAGCTGTAGGCGATGTCAACGGTGACGGCCTTCCGGATCTCTATGCGTCGGCTAATATGGGGCCCAATAAATTGTATTTCAACAAAGGTAATTTTCAGTTTGAAGAAGCTCCTGAGTCTGCTGGCGTTGCGGGAAGCAGCAGTTGGAATACCGGAGCTATCATGGTAGACATCAATGCCGATGGACTTTTGGACATCTATGTCTGTGCGGTTGTAGGCATCAATGGATTCACTGGTCATCACGAACTTTTTGTCAACCAAGGCGATGGCACTTTTAAAGAAGAAGCGGCCAAATACGGTTTGGACGCTCAAACTTACGGCACCTCTGCGGCCTTTCTGGATTATGATTTAGATGGAGACCTCGATCTGTATTTACTCAATCATGCGGTGCATACACAAGGCTCTTTTGGGCGTTCCAGTCAGCGAGAAAAGCGCAACGAGAAGACCGGAGATCGTTTGATGCGCAATGACGGTGGTGTCTTTACGGATGTCAGTGAGGAGGCAGGAATTTATGGCGGGATCAGCAGTTATGGCTTGGGTGTCGCTGTGGCCGACTTCAATAATGACGGTTATCCTGACCTTTACATCGGAAACGATTTTCACGAAGACGATTACTACTACATCAACAATACCGACGGGACCTTTAGCGAACAACTGCGTGAAGCCTTTGGCCACGTCTCGCGGTTCTCTATGGGGAATGACGCTGCTGACATCAACAACGACGGTCGTCCGGATTTGATCACCTTAGACATGCTTCCCGAAGAAGAAGCTGTGGTAAAAGCCTCTGAGGGTGATGAGAATTTTCAAACCCAACGTATGCGCCTGCTGCAATACGGATACCACTATCAATTTAGCCGAAACATGCTCTTTCTCAACCAACCGGACGGTAATTTTGTTGAGACCGCACTAATGAGTGGAGTCGCTGCAACTGATTGGAGTTGGGCAGCTTTGTTTCACGATTTTGACCAAGACGGCTATCAAGACCTTTGGATCTCTAACGGCATTCCCAAGCGACCGAATGACTTGGATTTCATTCGATTTGTGTCTTCCGGAGCCATTGATGAGAGCAGAGACAATGCCAAGTTGATGGATCAAAAGGCCTTGGAGATGATGCCTTCTGGAGCCATTTCCAATAAGGTATTTCGTGGGAGTGCAGAGCTCAAATTTTCCGATCAATCAGAAGCTTGGATCGGAAAGGATGCGCAGATTGCGGGTGCCACCGTGCTTGCAGATCTAGACGCTGATGGAGATATGGACGTGGTTAGTAATGTGCTGAACGCGCCACTTTTGGTGTATCGCAATGATATCGAATCCACAGGCAACTATATACAATTAGAATTGCAAGGAAGCGGGGAGAATCCTTTCGCTATTGGTGCTAAAGCCTTTGCGTATCAGCAAGGGAAAATGTATTACAAAGAACTTTATACTGCTCGTGGATTCCAAGCAAGCAGCGAACCTTTGATAGAATTTGGGCTATCGGACAGTACCGCCTTGGACTCTTTAGTGGTGATCTGGCCTGGTGGAAAAAGACAAATCCAACGCAGTGTGGCTTTAGGTCAACGACTTCGGTTTAATTCAAACGATCAATCTACGTCATCGGATCGTATCGAAACAAAAACGGTAAACCAATCCGTTTTCACTTTGGTGCCTGATGACTTAGGGCTCAATCACACGCATAAAGAAGACAATTACCTCGATTTTAACCGTCAAAAACTCTTACCCTACAGGCTTTCAGATAAAGGCCCAGCGCTTGCCCTTGGGGATTGGGATAAGGACGGAATCACAGAACTTTTTATAGGGAGTTCCAAATTTGAAAAGGCAGGTATGTATCGCCTTGAAGAATCTGGGATCACTGCTATTGAACTTCCACAACTGGAGGCGGACAAGGTCTATGAAGAAGTAGCTGCCAGTTTTATAGATATAAATGGTGACGGCACTTCTGCATTGCTTTTAGGTTCGGCAGGTGCTGATTTTAGCGGTAAAGCTGATCCATTAAAGGAGCGTTTGATTTCATCAACCCAGCCAGATGCTGCCATCGTATTGCCAGAGACTTATTCCAATGCTAGCGTAATAGCTCCTTATGATTTTGATGCCGATGGAGATGTGGATGTCTTTGTTGGAGATTATGCCGTGACTAATGATTTCGGGAGTCAACCGCAATCGTATTTATTGATCAATAATAACGGCAAGTTAGAGCGTTCGGTTCCGGAGGTCTTTGCAGATTTGGGAATGGTAACCGATGCCCTCTGGCATGATTTTGATGCCGATGGAACTCAAGATCTGATTGTAGTAGGCGAGTGGATGCGTCCGCGTTTCTTTAGGTTTAAAGACGGAGCTTTTACTGAAGCGGATCCGCTTACGGATAAAAACTTAAACGGCCTATGGCAGTTCGTGATTCCCTTTGATATAGACGCGGATGGTGATCAAGATTTGGTATTGGGCAACTGGGGACTCAACGCGAAGTTTAAAGCTAGTGCTGACGATCCGCTACTGATGTATTACGCGGATTTTGATGCTAATGGAGCCACAGAGACTGTCTTGGCGCAAAAAACCGGCATTACGTATTACCCATTACTGTCTTTGGATGAACTCGCAGGGCAAATGGTTAGCCTGAAAAAGAAGTTTCCTAATTTCTCAGATTTTGCTGGAAAATCCATCGCTGAGGTGATGGGGGAAGAAGCCTTGGCTCAAGCTCAAACCTTTAAAGTGCACGAGTTAGCCTCTGGTTATTTGCGAAATGACGGTGGAGGTTATAATTTTGTAGCATTCGGCTCAAAACTGCAATTAGCACCCTTAATGGCAGGAGTGGTCTTTGACTTCTTCAATGACGGTTCTGAGCAGCTTCTTTTAGGCGGAAATTACGATGGTGTAATTCCGTTTCACGGGCGCTATGATTCGCAGCCGGGAACCTTGATTGTTCCTGGGGAAGATCCGCAGCTAATTTGGTCGCAAGAATTAGCGTTTTTAAGAAAATCGTTGCGACATTTACGGATTATAAAAATAGGCAGTCAGCCGTATTTACTAGCAGTCTTCAATAATGATAAAACACAGATTTATGAAATTGAATCTTATGAACAGAACCCTTAGCCTTGCTTTTTTTGCCAGTTTCCTGTTTTTAAGTCTTGTGGCTTGTAAGGATAATGGTGGTGATAAAGTAGAAGATACCCCTGTGATCTACGAACCTTTGACGGTTGAGGCTGCAGATTTCCAAAGTGCTGCAGATCAAGTTACGCAGGTCATGGTTCACGATATCTTTTCTCCTCCTGTGGCGAGTAGAATCTATGCCTATCCAAATGTAGCAGCTTATGAGATCATGGCTCAAGCGGATCCAAAGTATAAATCATTAGCGCTCCAATTGCCAGGGCTAACTCCGGTTCCAAGAATCAACAACGATACGATCGTTCCAGGGGTAGCTGCTTTAGTGGCGCATATGGAGATCAGTAAATCACTCATCTTTTCTGAGGATATGATGCAGACTTATGCAGACAGTATTTACGCTCAATGGGAAGCTAAGAATCCAAAGCAGTTTGCGCGTTCAAAAGAATACGGATTGGCCGTGGCCGATCACATCAAAGCATGGCTGGATGGGGATATGTACAAGCAAACGCGTACCATGCCTAAATTCACCGTAGATATTGACGATCCTGCGCGTTGGCAACCAACGCCTCCAGCCTATATGGAAGGTATTGAACCGCATTGGAATAAGATCCGTCCAATGGTTTTGGATTCGGCTGCTCAGTTCAAGCCTAAAAACCACCCGAAGTTCTCCTTGGAACCGGGTAGTGCGTTCTACAAAGAGCTCAAGGAAGTTTATGATATCAGTGAGGAGATCACGGCCTCTGGTGACAAATCAGAAGAGGTGGAGATCGCGCAATACTGGGATTGTAATCCTTATGTTTCGGTAACTCGTGGCCACTTGATGTTCGCCACTAAAAAGATCACTCCTGGCGCCCACTGGATGGGAATTGCCAAGATTGCTTGTAAGCAAGCTGATGCAGATCTCAATAAAACGATCTATGCTTATACTAAAACCTCAATCGCCTTGTTTGACGGTTTTATAAACTGCTGGGCAGAAAAGTACCGCTCTAATTTAGTGCGTCCAGAAACTTTGATCAACAAACACATTGATGAGAACTGGGAGCCTATTTTGCAAACGCCTCCGTTCCCGGAGTACACCAGTGGACACTCTGTGGTTTCTAATGCTGCGGCAACTGTTTTGACCGATGTTTTTGGAGATGAATTCGCCTTTTTAGACGATACAGAAATGGCCTATGGTCTGCCAGCTCGTTCCTTTGCCTCATTTGATGCTGCGGCCAAGGAAGCGGCCATTAGTCGCATGTACGGCGGAATTCACTATCGCGCAGCGGTGGAGAATGGCATCGACCAAGGAAAAAGTGTAGGTGGTTTAGTTATTGAAAAACTAAACTGGACCAATGAGTAAAAAAAGTGGATTTTGGACGGTATTGGCGCTGGCTTTAGTGCTGCTTTTGTCCTGGCACTTTTTGATCAAGCCGTACAATTACCGCATCAGTTTTGTCACTAAAGATCCTGCGGGCTTGGTGTACAGCAACTTGGGTGCTTGGCTTGCTATTCCTGGTGAGACCGATAGTTCCAGTGTAGAACTGATCTCAAGAGTTCCTTACGAGTCCTATCAGCAGAAGGTCCGCCTAAAAGACTCTCTTTTTGAATATCGTTGGGAAATAGAACCACAGAGTGATAGCACGACCAAGGTAACTGCTTATATCACTGATCTCAAGAATACTTGGGTTCAGAACTTTTATGCGCCAGTTTATAAAACGGATTTTGTCAAGCGCAGTATAAAGACCGTTGAGGACCTCGCAACCGAATGGGTGAACTACCGGGAACGCTACCGAGTCAATGAGATTACTGAGGGACAGGTGGACGCTCGTTTTTGTGCCTATGTTTCTGTGAAGACCACGGCCAAACAAAAGGCACGCACCATGATGGGCAATATTGCCGATGTCATGGGTTATATCAACACCAACGAACTTGAACTGCAAGGAGATCCTTTTTTACAAGTGACGCGTTGGGACCAAAAGACAGACAGTATTTCCTTTGACTTTTGTTTTCCGATAAAACCAAGTGATAGTTTGGTAGCCTCTCCGATCGTGAAATTTAAAGAGGTTCAGGCTTTTAGCGGAATAAAGACTATTTTTAATGGAAACTACAGCATCTCTGAAAAGTCATGGTATTGGCTACTAAGAGCTGCGGAAAATAGGAATCTTGAGGTAGAAGCTTTGCCTTTTGAAGTGTACAAGAGTGACCCGCATATGGGTGGTGATGCACTTAAATGGGAAGCCGAGATCTATCTCCCTTTTAAAAACCAATAATCTATGAGAACTTTTACTAGTGTGATGATCGCATTAATTACTCTGGTGATTTTTTCAATTTCTTGTTCAAAAGAACAAACCCTAAGTAGTATTACCTCTCCGGATGGCAATTTGATGGTTAACACTGCCTTAAATGCGGAAGGTACGCCTATATACACTGTGAGCTATAAGGGAAAGACTATTATCGATACCTCTGCTGTTGGTTTTGAGTTTGAAGGGCAAGAGTATCTTGGAAAGAATATGATTATTGAAGGTGCTACCACCAGTTCCAAGGAAGAGACTTGGGAAATGCCCTGGGGGGAGCAGCGTGAGGTTGAAAACAACTATAACGAGCTCAAAATGAGTTATAGTGAACAAGGGGATTCCCCAAGAAAGTTCAATATTTTTATTCGCGTATTTAACGACGGTTTTGGTCTGCGATTTGAATTCCCGGAACAGGAATATATGACGGATATATTGCTCTTGGACGAGCATACGGAATTTGCCCTTACTGGCGATCATAATGTGTGGTGGTTGCCTGGAGATTGGGACATTTACGAACAGCTGTACAGCAATAGTAAGTTCAGCGCTATTGATGCCATTGCAATGCGAGACCATCCGGCGCTGGTAGCTACTTATATTCCCGAGAACGCTGTGAATACGCCTGTAACCATGAAAACGGATGAGGGGCTTTATTTGAGCTTCCACGAGGCAGACTTGACCAACTATGCTGGAATGACGCTGAAGGTAGACACGCAAAACTTCAAAATGACTTCGGAGTTGGTAGGTTCGGAAAGACTAGGCGGGAAAGCCAAATTGACTGTTCCTTTCACTACGCCATGGCGAACCATGCAGATCGGAGAATCTGCTGGAGACCTTATCGAATCCAATTTGATTGTCAACCTCAATGAGCCTAACGAGATCGGAGATGTGAGCTATTTTACCCCGATGAAGTACGTTGGGATCTGGTGGGAGATGCACATTGGTAAATCGACCTGGGATATGGAAGGCAGCCAAGACATGAACACTTATATTGAAGGGGCTAAGAATTCTTCTCGTCATGGAGCAACTACGGAAAATGCTATGCGTTATATCGATTTTGCTTCAGAAAACGGTGTCAAAGGCCTCTTGGTTGAAGGTTGGAATACCGGCTGGGATCAGTGGATCAATACTACCGATAGAGAAGGAGTGTTTGACTTTATGACCCCTTATCCAGATTATGATTTTGATGCTGTAATGGCCTACGCTAAAGAAAAAGGCGTTGAGGTGATCATGCACCACGAGACTTCTGCGGCGCCGCGTACTTATGAGAAGCAAATGGAGGTGGCGTACAATTTTATGAAGGAGAACGGGATGAATTCCGTAAAGACGGGTTATGTCGGGAAGATCATTCCAGAAGGGGAGTATCACCACGGACAGTGGATGGTCAATCACTACCACAAAGTATTAACAGAAGCAGCTAAAAAGAAGATCGCTATTAACGCCCACGAGCCTATTAAAGGTACTGGGAAACGCAGAACCTATCCAAATGCAATTTCTAGAGAAGGACTGCGCGGACAGGAGTTTAACGCCTGGTCTCCAGACGGAGGAAATCCGCCAAGCCACTTGCCAACGGTAGCTTTTACCCGTATGCTTTCGGGCCCCATTGATTTCACTCCTGGAGTATTCAACATCAAGTTTGACGAGTACAAAACAACCAACCAACTCAATACAACCTTAGCGCAACAGCTTGCATTATATGTGGTGATCTACAGCCCAATTCAAATGGTAGCAGACCTGCCTGAGCACTATATGGTGGATGGAGAAATTCATCCAGCCTTCCAATTCATCCGTGATGTTGCTGTAGACTGGGAACAGTCCGTAGTTCTTGACGGAGAAGTTGGAGATTACGTGGTAATTGCCAGACAAGAAAGAGGATCTGACAACTGGTTTGTCGGTGGAATTACAGGTGAAACCGTACGGGCTCAAGAAGTAAACTTTGACTTTTTGCCAGAAGGCAAAACCTATACAGCTACCATTTACAAAGACGGTGATGGCGCGCATTGGGATGACAATCCAACAGCCTATGCGATTGAGACTATGGAAGTAACCAAAAACTCAAAAGTAACTATTCCTATGGCTGCCGGTGGTGGCTTCGCGATTAGTGTGATGACAAAATAACTGTGCGATGATCTCAGCCCAGAAAACCATTGCTTGGCAACTTCTAGATAACCTTTCTACGCCTAATGGGTTTTTGGCTAGCACCCTGGATGAGGACAATTACAAACGTATTTGGTCACGTGACTCAATGGTTTGTGGTATGGCTGCTTTGATCACTAAGGCTCCTAAACACCTAGAAGCATTTAAGAACTCTCTTTTAACCCTGGCGGAAAATCAGTCCGAAGAAGGAATCATTCCCTCGAATGTAGATCCCAGAAATGGCAAGGTCTCTTATGGCTCACTGGTTGGACGTATTGATGCCAATACTTGGTTTATTCTCGGGGCTTGTTTGTATTTCAAACATACTGGAGACGAGACTACCTGGAATCGCATTAAATCAAATGTGCTTAAAACCAGATCATATTTGGTCAACTTAGAATTCAACAACAAGGGTTGGCTCTATACGCCTTTGAGCGGGAATTGGGCAGACGAATACCCCGTTCATGGTTATACGCTTTATGATAATTTACTGCGGATGATAGGGGAAAAGGCCCTCGCCGATTTGGGTTATGATCGTGGTTTTGACGTTGACAGAAAGAGTCTGATCAATTTTTGGCCAGAGGCTAAAAATAGCGACTTAGCCCACCATAAAGCAGGATTTGAGGATGCCCTTAATAAAGGCGTTCAGAATTTCGCAGCCTTTGTTTTACCCGGCTTATACGACCTCCGCTTTGATGCTGGAGGCAATGCCTTAGCTTTGTTGTATTGGGATTTAAGTGAGGCTCAAAAAGAAGCTTTGCGCGTAGGTGTTAGCGGGTTTAAGCAAGAGACAGGCGCCTGTTTAATTCCAGCGTTCTGGCCGGTGATCAATAAAGATTCTTACGACTGGAATATGCTTAAGACCAATTACTCCTATAGTTTTAAAAACCATCCGGGGGATTTTCACAATGGAGGTGTTTGGCCCGTGTGGATGGGCTTATTTACCCTAGGATTGGCGGCACAAGGTGAATCAGAATTAGTTTCCGAGATCATTGGTGCTTTTGAGCAAGAGTTGCTTACAAAATCAGACTGGGCGTATCAGGAATACTACAATCCCATCAGCAAAACTCTAGGTGGTAAAACTCAAATGGGCTACAGCGCATCGGGTGTGATCTTTATGCAAGAAGCGCTCCGAATGATACAGGCCAAAGAGCGCACAACAGTCTTCCACTAAAATTAACAATTCGCCCTTTCGATAACGTTTTCGTTGCCTATATCTCAATTTGTGGGAGGTATTCTTAGAAATGCCTAAAAAATTGCAGATATTAGGTACTCATTGGCAACTAAATAAACAGGTATGAGTATCATTTCTAAGATTCCGAAGCCGCAACTATCTTTTTGGCAGATCTTTAATATGAATGTTGGTTTTTTGGGCATCCAATTCAGTTTTGGATTGCAGCAAACCGCGATCAATCCCATCTTTTCTTTCTTGGGAGCGCAGCCAGAAGACCTGCCCTTGCTCAATATTGCCGGTCCTGTTACTGGTCTGATCGTACAGCCCATTATTGGTGCTATTTCTGATAAAACCTGGTCTCCCAAATGGGGAAGGCGTAAACCCTTCTTTTTGATTGGTGCGCTTTTAGGTAGTATTTGTCTTTTCTTGTTCCCGTACAGTCCAGAATTGTGGTTCGCTGTTGGATTGCTTTGGATCCTTGATGTTGGAAACAATATGGCTATGGAGCCTTACCGCGCCTTTGTGGGAGATAAATTACCAGAAAAGCAACTGAGTCTGGGGTATCAAATGCAGAGTCTTTTTGTGGGAGCGGGAATTGTAATTGCGAATCTATCGATCTTTCTCTTCCAAGACTGGTTTGGCGGTGATGCTGTGGAAACTGCAGGGACCATACCTACCTGGTTGTATTACTCCTTCTTTATAGGAGCGGCGCTCTCTGTGATAACCATTGGCTGGTCGGTTTATACCACTCCAGAAATACCTCCATCCGACGAAGAATACGAAGAAATTAAACGGCAGAAAAAGCTGCCTTTTATGCAAAAAGTGCGGCAGCCTTTCTTAGAGATTAAAGAAGCCGTAAAAGACATGCCTAAGTTCATGTGGAAGCTCTCTGGAGTCTATCTATTCCAGTGGTATGCTTTGTTCTGTTACTGGCAGATGATTGCGCCGATGTTTGAAAAAACTATGGGCTTTGATAAGTCTGAGGCCCTTGCGCAGGCTGCAAAAATGAGCAGTACGTACAATATTACCACCATGATCGTTGCCTTAGCCTTAGTGCCGCTTATGGTTCGATTTGGTGGCAAGAAGATTTACGCCTTGAGTTTGTTAGGAACCGGTTTGGCTCTGCTGGCCATTCCGCATATCAATGATTCTGTCACGGTATTATTCCCAATGATCCTGTTCGGTATTGGTTGGGCGGCCATGATGGGGATACCCTATTCCATGGTTTCTAAAATTGTTCCTCAAGACAGACGTGGGGTGTATATGGGTATTTTGAACATGATGATTGTAATCCCGATGGGAATTCAAACCTTGACCTTCGGACCAATCTTGGAGCATTTGATGGGTGGAAACGCGGTTAATGCCATATTGTTTGCTGGAGTGTTCTTTATCATTTCCGCGGCATTAGCCATGCGACTCAATGTGAAAAAAGCTCAAAACGAAGCCTAATGAAAGGACTGGGAATTAAAGTCGCATTACTGCTCAATTATTTCGTTTTTGCGATCCTATTGAACAGCGTGGGAACGGTGATCCTTCAAGTGCAACGCAATTATGAAATCACCAAAGATGCCGCGAGTGTCTTAGAGGGTTTTAAAGATCTGCCAATTGCAATAACATCTTTTTTGCTGGCTTCCTTTTTGCCTAAGATTGGACTAAAACGCTCCATGGTCATTGGACTCATTCTAGTTGCAGGATGTTGCTGTTTGATGCCTTTTACAGATGCTTTTTGGTATTTCAAAGTCCTCTTTATGGCCATTGGAATTTCCTTCGCACTGATTAAAGTTTCAGTTTTTGCAACCATTGGTTTGGTTACTGATGATGCCAAACAACACGCTAGTTTTATGAGCGTTTTGGAGGCCTTTTTTATGGCTGGAATCCTGGTTGGAAACGTCGCCTTTAGTTTGTTTGTTGACGATGCCAATCCGAAGTCACAAGAATGGTACAATATGTATTGGTTCCTAGGCGCATTGTCACTTTTGGCCTTAGTGGTGCTGTGGTTCTCTAAATTGGATGAAAGTGAAGCAAAGATCGAATCCAGAAGTTTATCTGAGGATTTCTACGAGATGTTCGCAACTATTGCTAAGCCATTGGTGTTGGTGTTTATTGTGAGCGTATTCTTGTATGTGCTAATCGAGCAGAGCTTCCAAACTTGGTTCCCTACCTTTTATCAAGATATTCTAAACACGCCTTCTTCTATGGCCATACAAGCTGGAGCCGTATTAGGAGGCGCAACGATGATCGGTCGATTCGCCTCGGGTGCGGTATTGGCTCGAATCAAATGGATCTATGTATTATCGGTCTGTTTAATTGCCGTAGCTGCGATCATATTACTGGCTTTACCTTTGGCAGGAAACAGCGAGGTGAGTGGAGACATCAGTTGGACCAATGCACCTTTGGTAGTCTATTTGATGCCTTTATTGGGCTTCTTTTTGGCGCCGATCTATCCAACGATCAATTCCACAATACTCAGTTCGCAACCCAAGCATATGCACAGTTCGGTCTCTGGGCTTATAGTGATCTTCTCTGCTTTAGGAGGCACCACAGGTTCTATTATCACAGGGCACGTTTTTGAGGCTTATGACGGAGCTACTGCTTTCTATTTTGCGCTGGTTCCGGTGACTTTGATCTTGATTGCGATCTGGATATTTTACCGCATGATTCAAAAACAAAAAGCCTTAACGGCTTAAATCAGACGAAAGTTTCATGGAATTCAAAGTCAATATTGCGCAAACGCTTAAGGAGCTTTTGACTCAAGAAGATACTGATGGCGACAAAAAGATCACCATCAATGATCAAGGACCCAAGTCCTTTGCCTTGACCAGCACTTCAGGCACTATCCATACCCTAAAAGGCACTTATGCCCTGTCCAATCTGTTGCAAGAATTGGTCATTGCCGGGCGCGGTGATCAATCAGTGGCAACAATTCCTTTAAGCAAATTAGAGGAACCACCAGCAGATCGAGTTTCTAGAATGATTCGAAATTATTTTTGGGATGGCCTCACACGCAGTATAGATGCCGATGGAATAGCGGCTCTTGTCTCAGATACTAAGAACGAATTTTTAGCGGAACAGCAACTCAAAGTATATGTGCCCTATCAAGATCAGATGGCCTATGATTATTACAAGGCATTAGAAGCGGCTCATCCTATTGAAGTGGTTCGCCTACCAGAAGATATTTCTGCGCGTTATGTGGCAGATCTAAACGACAAACCCGGGATTCTGGCCTTGCGCTTGTGCCAAGAGGGCGATGTTGTTCTCGGAGCTCCATTTGTAGTACCCGGGGGTCGTTTTAATGAAATGTACGGTTGGGATTCCTATTTTGAAAGTATTGGTTTGCACTTGGATGGGAAGTCCCATTTAGCACAGTCCATGGCAGATAATTTCCAATACCAAATTGAACATTACGGCAAGATTCTCAATGCCAACCGTTCTTATTATTTAACTCGAACACAACCGCCATTTTATTCCAGTCAGATTAGAGAGGTCTTTGAGAAAAACAAGGATGTACAATGGCTAGCCTCACATTTGGCAACGGCCATAAAGGAATACGAAACTGTTTGGATGGCTCCAGGAAAGCGCCTTACTGCAATTGGTTTGAATCGATTTTTGGCCGAAGGAATCGGGATCACGCCCGAGGCAGAATTTGGACATTACGACGCCGTTCTAAAACCCTATGCAGACCAAGCTGGTTTGAGTATTGAAGCTTTTATAGAAGCCTATGCAAATGGTTCCATAATCAACTCTGAGTTGGATGCCTATTTTATTCATGATCGGACCGTTCGTGAGTCTGGCCACGATACTTCCTACAGAATAGAAGGCCGCTGCGCTGATATGGCCTTGGTAGAGCTCAATGCCTTTTTGTATAAGTATGAGACTGACTTTGCCGAGCTGATCAAATCCGTCTTTGATGATCATTTTGTGGTTGGAGATAAAGTCTATCACAGCAAGCAATTTGAACAGGCAGCAGTAAAACGCAGAGATCTGGTGGATCAGTATCTGTGGAACGAATCAGACGGAGTTTATTACGATTATGATGTTCAGAAACAAGAGCAGGTCGTCTTTAATTCTGCCACCGCATTAACACCTCTTTGGTGTGGAATGGCCTCTGAGCAGCAAGCGAGATCTTTGGTTGCAAATCTATTGCCCAAGCTCTTGGAGAAAGGCGGAATTGCCTCTTGTGATGGTGAAAGTCGAGGAGCTGTTGGTCCTGAAAGGCCACAGCGTCAGTGGGATTATCCCAACGGTTGGGCACCGCATCAGATGATGATCTGGAAAGGCCTTGATGACTATGGATACACTGGGCAATTGCATGAAGTGGTGTATCGCTGGCTATACATGATTGTCCGCAATGCGACCGATTATAACGGAACCATTCCGGAGAAATATGACGTGGTCCAAGCCACCCATTTAGTCTTTGCTGAATACGGAAACGTGGGGACAGAATTTGAATACATTACAACCGAAGGCTTTGGATGGATGAATGCTTCTTTCCAATACGGCCTTACTTTTTTAACAGACCAATTACGCGAGGAGCTCAACGCCTTAACTCCTCCTGAACATTTATTTTAAGATGTCACAGAACCAACAACTAGATATCATTTGTGCCGGTGAGACTTTGATTGATTTCATCGGAAACCAAAAGGAAAAACCCATCTCAGAAATCAAAGATTATCACAGATATTTGGGAGGTTCGCCTACCAATGTTGCGATGAATTTGGCCCGATTCGGATTGAATGTAGGCTTGATCGCTGCTATTGGTAAAGACGGTTTTGGCACCTATATCAAAGCTCGTTTTGAGGAAGCTGAGATCAACCTAGATGGATTGCAAGAGGTGGACGCCCATCCAACCACGGTGATCTTTGTCTCCCGAACTGAGGGCAGTCCGGAGTTTATCCCGATGCGTGGAGCAGATTTCCAAATCAGTGAAGATCAACTTCCAACGGAAAACCTTAAAAATACTCGTTTGTTCCACTGCAGCTGCTTTGGATTGAGTAGACAACCTGCAAGATCCAGTATCCTTGCTGCAGCGGCCCAGGCTCATGCTGCTGGTGCTACCTTGAGTATTGATATCAATTATGCGCCTTCCATTTGGCCAGACCGTGCGGAGGCCTTAGAAGTTGTCAAGAATTACTGCGCCATGAATCCATTGATCAAAGCCAGTTTAGACGATGTGGAGCGAATTTTTGGTTATGCCATGGCACCTGATGAGCTGTTTAAAACCCTGCATGATTGGGGTGCCAAAATGATCTGTTTGACTTTGGGAAAAAAGGGAGCTATGCTTTCACAACCGGAGGAAGATCCGATAGAGCTACCCGCAATGAAAGTGGAGAAAATCATGGATGCAACCGGTGCAGGAGATGCTTTTTGGAGCGGATTCTTGTTTGCACATCTCAAGGAAATGGCGCCGAGAGAATGTATGAGTACAGGTCTTAAAACTGCCGCCATAAAGTTGCAGAATGTAGGGCGTATCCCTGATTATGCGAGTATGCTACACACCGTTCTCAATCTTTAAGCAATGGAAAATTTCACCTACGATGTTGTGATTGTTGGAGGTGGAGCAGCCGGCTTTTTCACCGCGATCAATTTGGCAGAAGCCCGTCCAGAGCTCAAGATCATGATCTTGGAAAAATCAAAAGCGGTTCTGCAAAAAGTTAGAATTTCAGGCGGCGGACGTTGCAATGTAACCCATGCAGAATTTGATCCAAAAACCTTAACGACCTATTACCCGAGAGGAGAAAAGGAATTACTAGGTCCCTTTCACAAGTTTATGACTGGCGATACTGTCGCTTGGTTTGAAGAGCGAGGGGTGCCGCTTAAAATTGAGGAGGACGGCCGAATGTTTCCTGTAACCGATAGTTCTCAAACCATTATTGACTGCTTGGAATCCGAAGCAAATCGGTTCAATATTGAAGTAAAACTTTCTCAGAATGTAGTCGATTTTGAAACTGTCGAAACTGGATTTCAAGTAAACACGGCGCTAGCTAAGTATACTACAAAACGCTTGGTAATCACGGCTGGAAGTTCCAAAAAGATCTGGCAACTGCTTTCCAAGAAAGGACATACAATAGTTTCTCCAGTTCCATCTTTGTTTACCTTCAATATAAACGAGCCTGATTTGTTGGCCCTGCAAGGGCTGAGTCAGCCTGCAGAGGTACAACTGTTGGATGCAAATCAGAAACCTTGGCTTTCTCAAAGCGGCCCAGTCTTGGTAACCCATTGGGGATTGAGCGGCCCTGGAATCTTGAAGCTTTCTGCGGTTGCGGCCAGAGAGCTGTCAGCCTGTGGATATAACTTCAGCATCAAGGTTAGATGGGTAGATATGCATCCGGAGCAATTGCAAGAAGTCTTTAAAAAGCTGCGTTTGGATCGAGCTAAACAACAATTAAGCAATGGCAATACCTTGGAGATGCCCAAACGACTCTGGAACTACCTTTTAGAGCGTTCTGGACTGGATTCCAAGGGTCTTTGGAGTGATCAATCCAACAAAAAATTGGAAGAACTCAGTAACACCATTCTTGGTGATACCTATGCTGTAATTGGAAAAAGCACCTATAAAGATGAGTTTGTGACCGCAGGAGGAGTGGCACTTAATGAGATCAATTTCAAATCTTTTGAAAGTCGTATTGTCCCTGGGTTACACTTAGCAGGTGAAGTAATTGATGTGGATGCGCTTACGGGTGGCTTTAATTTTCAAAATGCTTGGACGGGTGGTTACTTGATCGCCCAAGGAATCGCAACTAGTCTTTAAGCAAACTCGATATTGCAGCCTTAGTAAAGAGTTGTGGTGTGTTCCAGGCCTGTTCATGAGGTTGGTCTATGGCCAACTTGGCATGCGTGCAAATTTGTTCAAAGAATAATTTACCTGCTGTTTTATTTGAAAAGTTCTTGATCAGCACCGCCGACTTTCCTACTTCCGCAATTTTGGCCAAATGCTGCTCCAGTTGTTCTTGCTGTGCTCTGGCAAAGGGAGTATAGTTGTTTAAGGTGCGTAATTGCAGAAAGAGCTCAAAGGCGGTTGGATCTTCCTTTAAGGCATCAAATAAACTCTGGTATGCTTGCTCCATTAAAGGGATAAAGTCCAGTTCCAAATCTAAGATTTCCATGCTATTGTTCAATTTCTGATAGAACTGATCAAGCAGGTTCCCGTAAAGCTCATCCTTGGAGGTGTAGAATTGGTAAATGGTCCCCACGGCTATATTGGCTTGCCTCGCAATGGACTTCATGGAAGTTGCATGCAGTCCCTGTTGGGCAGCAAGTGAAGTAGCGGTGTTAAGTAAGCGATCTTTTTTCATTTATGAATGAACGTTCATTTTATAAATGTACAAAAAAGAATTTCAATCAAATTTCTCCTTTTTTCAACCTCCACCGATTCCTTCCAATATCAGTATCTTTGTGCCATGTCAGCATTGCATCAGGAATTCGTTCCAAAACCCTATACCAATTTTGTTGAATCAGGTTCTGTGGCCTGGAAATCTCCGAGTAACATCGCCTTGATCAAGTATTGGGGTAAATACGGACAACAATTGCCTAAGAATACTTCAATCAGTTTTACCTTGGACCATTGCGCTACGTCTACGCGTTTGGAATTTCAATCTAAACAAGGGAAGGGCTTTGACATCACGGTCCTCTTAGATGGTAAAGCGCAAGCAGATTTTGTTCCTAAAATTGAAAAGTTCTTCACCATAGCTATGCCCTATCTTCCTTTTTTGGAGGATTACAGCTTCACCGTGCACACCAGTAACAGTTTTCCTCATAGTAGTGGAATAGCCTCTTCTGCCAGCGGAATGAGCGCTCTCGCATTATGTTTATTAGACTTGGAAGCTCAACTCAGTGGAAATGGTCCTTCCGAGGAAGATTTTAAAAAGAAGGCTTCCTTTTTAGCTCGATTGGGTTCCGGAAGTGCCGCGCGAAGTATAGACGGCGGTTTGGCAGTCTGGGGTGAACATCAAGAAATTGCAGGTTCTAGCGATCTCTTCGCGATTCCTTACCCTGAAGCTGTGCACGAAGTCTTTCACGATTTCTGTGACACGGTCCTTTTGGTAGATACTGGTGAGAAAGTAGTGAGTAGTACCGTAGGTCACGGTTTGATGCACGGCCACCCATTTGCCGAACAACGATTTGATCAAGCAAATACCAATATGCAAACGATTAAGCCAATTTTAGCTTCAGGAGATCTTGACGCCTTTATTGCTTTGGTGGAATCTGAAGCATTGAGTCTTCATGCAATGATGTTGACGTCTTCGCCTTATTTCATTCTGATGAAACCGGCCACTCTGGCCATAATCAATAGGATCTGGAGCTTTAGGAAAGAGACTGGTATTCCTGCTTGCTTTACGCTAGATGCAGGTGCTAATGTGCATCTTTTGTATCCAGCTCAGCACAAACAGCAGGTTCAAGATTTGATTGAAAATGAGCTTAAAGCCCATTGTAAAGAAGGTGCATATATCCACGATCAAGTAGGTCAAGGCGCGGTAAGACTATAGTCCTCAGCGATTTAAATTGTCAGTATTTTACTGTTAATGTCAAAATCATATTGTATTTTTGTAATAAGAGGTTAGTTGTAACGTTTTGAGCTAATCTTCGCCCAATACTATATCATGAGAGGACCGCTCTTTTATTCTAAAATCTTGCTCTTTGGTGAATATGGCATCATCAAGGATTCGAAAGGACTATCTATTCCGTATAACTTTTATAACGGAGCTTTAAAGATTGACGCGCACAAAACTGTGGCTACACGTAGATCCAATCAAAGCTTAGAGCGCTTTGCAGCACATCTCAAAGACTTGCAGCAACAGCAGCCGGAATTGGTTCAATTTGATATAGAAGCTTTAGAAGCAGACGTTGCCAACGGCTTGTATTTTGATTCAAGCATCCCAGAGGGATACGGAGTTGGAAGTAGCGGTGCATTAGTAGCTGCGGTCTATGATAAATACGCCAGTGAGAAGATCACTGTATTGGAAAACCTAACCAGAGAGAAGCTTTTACAACTCAAGCAGATCTTTGGTGCTATGGAATCCTTTTTCCACGGCAAATCATCTGGTTTGGATCCATTGAACAGCTATTTGAGCCTGCCTATTTTAATCAATTCCAAAGACAGCATTGAGCCTGCGGGCATCCCTTCTCAAGACCAGCAAGGTCAAGGAGCCGTTTTCTTATTAGACAGCGGAACCACCGGAGAAACTGCTCCTATGGTGCAGATCTTTATGGAAAACATGAAGCAAGAAGGCTTTAGAAAAATGCTTAAGGATCAGTTTGTCAAGCATACTGATGCCTGTGTTGAAGACTTCTTAAAAGGTGATGTGAGTTCTTTATTCAGAAATGTAAAAGACCTTTCAAAAGTTGTTTTGGATAACTTCAAGCCGATGATCCCTAAGGAGTTTCATACCCTTTGGAAGAAAGGAATTGAAACCAATGCTTATTACCTCAAACTTTGTGGTTCTGGAGGTGGAGGCTATATGTTAGGGTTCACTCAAGACATGGATAAGGCACGCAAAGCTTTGCAAGGCCATAAGCTAGAGGTAGTCTATACCTTTTAAAAGAAATACCCCCAACTTTCAATAGTTCACAACAGGATGTTGTCTCGCAAAAACAAACTGCTTATTACCAAGGCACTGAGTTTGTTTTCTGTGGTACGCGGCTATAATGTTCTCGTATTAATCCTCGCTCAATACTTGACTTCCATTTACATTTTGGCCCCTCAATTACCTTTAAAGGAGGTGGTTTTTGATCCCAATTTGCTAATGTTGGTCTTGGCCTCATCGGTAGCGATAGCGTCTGGATATATTATCAATAATTTTTACGACAGTGAAAAGGATCTGATCAACCGACCGCGAAAGTCTATGCTGGATCGTCTGGTAAGTCAGCGTACCAAACTCGGCGTGTACTTTGTGCTGAACTTCTTCTCGGTGATCTTTGCCAGTTATGTGTCCTTTAGAGCGGTGATCTTCTTTTCGGCCTATATTTTTGGGATTTGGCTGTACTCGCATAAGTTTAAGAGAATTACAGGACTGGGCAATATCATTGCCGCTATGCTTTCTGTGACTCCATTCTTTGCCGTGTTTATCTATTACAGCAATTTTGATACGGTGATCTTTGTGCACGCGACCTTTTTGTTTTTATTACTGTGGATGCGGGAGGTTGTCAAAGACCTTGAAAACTTAACTGGAGACCTCACCTTGAACTATAAAACAGTCCCTGTGGTTTATGGAGAGCGTGTTGCAAAAGGCCTGATCTCAGCTCTTTGTTTGACTACGCTAATACCCATTGCCTTACTGTTGAGGTATTTTGAGGTGGGTTATATGGACTATTACTTTTACGCAAGCGCACTGGCTTTGATCTTATTTTTGATTGTCCTTTGGCGCTCCAAGCAAAAATTACATTACTTAATTTTACACGGCCTTTTGAAAGGAATCATAGTCCTGGGCGTCTTTAGTATAGTACTGATCAATGTCGATCTGATTCTGAAACGATTTTTATAATGAGCAATTCAAACACCCTAAAAGTAGCCATGGCGCAGATTGCGCCGGTTTGGTTGAATAAATCAGCAACCCTAGATAAGGTCATGGACCATATGAATCAGGCCGCTAAGGAAGGCACAGAGCTGATCGTGTTTGGAGAAGGCGTGGTTCCTGGTTACCCTTTTTGGTTGGCCTTGACTCATGGTGCTGGCTGGAATTTAGACATCAACAAAACCCTGCATGCCCATTATGTGAATAATGCAATTTGTATTGAAAAAGGAGAACTCGATGCTGTATGCGCTTTAGCTGCCAAACATCAAATAGCCGTTTATCTAGGAATCATTGAGCGTCCATTAGATCGAGGAGGGAAGAGTATTTATGCTTCACTGGTCTACATTGATCAACAAGGAAAAATCCAATCGGTACATAGAAAATTACAACCTACCTACGATGAGCGACTCACTTGGTCACCAGGAGATGGCCATGGTTTGCGAGTACATCCTTTAAAGCGTTTCACGGCCGGAGGCTTGAATTGCTGGGAGAATTGGATGCCTCTGCCGCGTGCGTCTCTCTATGCGCAAGGAGAAGACCTGCATATAGCCGTGTGGCCGGGAAGTGATCACAACACCAAAGACATCACTAGATTCATGGCGCGTGAAGGCCGCAGTTTTGTGATCTCAGTTTCTGCTTTGATGCGCCCTTCGGATTTTCCAAAGGATACCCCTTATTTAGAAGAGTTGCTTAAAAATGCCCCGGATGTTATGGCCAATGGCGGAAGCGCTATTGCCGGTCCCGATGGCGAGTGGATCATTCCTCCCGTTTTGCATGAAGAGGGTAATATTTACGCAGAACTTGACTATGAGCGGGTTTTGCAAGAGCGACAGAATTTTGATCCAGTTGGTCATTATTCGCGTCCTGACGTGACTCAGCTTCAAGTCAATAGAGCCAGACAGTCTACAGCAAGTTTTAACGATTAAAAATTTTTGCATTGCCCTTTATACTATCTTTGCGGCAAAATTTAAGACATGCAGCGCGGAGGTAGAAAAGGCAATCCCAAAAACAAAGGCGGTAACTTTAAAAAGTCACCAGCTAAAAAAGCGGAGTCCAAAGAGCAATCGGGGATTCGTTTGAATAAGTATATCGCTAACAGCGGAGTTTGTTCCCGCCGTGAGGCCGATATGTATATTGCCACGGGTCAGGTCATGGTCAATGGAAAAGTAATTGATCAAATGGGATTCCGCGTACAACCGGGAGACGAAGTGCGTTTTGACGGTGCGCGTATTCAACCAGAACCCAATGCCTATGTCTTGTTGAACAAACCTAAAGGCTTTGCGACTACCACTAGTGAAGAAAAGGGTAATACTGTTATGGATTTGGTCGGGAATAGCACTAAGGCTAACATCAAGCCCATTGGACGTTTAGGACGTAATGCAACAGGTTTGTTACTCTTTACTAACGACGCGAGCATCAATACTAAATTCACCAATTCACCTAAAGCACCAGGACGCTTGTTTCATATTGAGTTGGACAAGAACTTAAAAGCAGAAGATCTGCGTAAGATCAAAGAAGGTTTTAAGATCGACAACAAAGAGGTGATGGTAGAAGACATCTCTTATGTGGATAAAGCACCAAAGAAAGAGGTTGGTTTAAAGATCAAACATACCGGAACCAGCATTGTGCGTACCATTTTTGAGCACTTCGGATATCAAGTGGTGCGTATGGATTGTGTGACCATTGGGAGTTTAACTAAGAAGGATCTACCTCGAGGCCGTTGGCGTCATTTGACCGAGCAGGAAGTGGCGTACTTGAAGATGCTCTAAACCCAATCCGCTTTAAATCCCAGATAAATACCGCGAGTACTACCAGGTATTCTATCGCGACCATAGACAGCTTTTCATCAAAGCCTAGATGGCCGTATGCGCTGTAGGATAAGAAGATCATCAAGGACCAAACCAAGGCAAATCGGTAGCGCGTAAAGATGGAGAGTAACAGTGGAGTAGCCACATACCAAGGATGCACGGTAGTAGAGAGCAAGAAGTAAAAGCTAATCGCCAACAGAAGACCGCTAAACAGGTCTTTTGGACTGCTGATCTTTCTAAACAAGCCGAGCAAACACAACACGCCAATAATGATCAACGGTAGGATCTTGCCCACATCGGCAATAATATTCCAACCTACAGTTTGATAGCCTATCCATCGAATGATATAATACACACTCGCATTGAATTCAAAGGTTTGGAACCAAAGACCAATGGACTTGGAAAAGTTATCCAAGAAGTCCATTGACAAAAAGGCCAAAAAGCTCCCGGCTGCAACGATCAAAGCAAAGCCGTAGAACTCAAAGAGATTTTTAAAACCACCTTGAAAAGTCTTTTTGGGAATGAAATAGCGGAAGAACAGCGGCAACAGCATCAGCGGAATCAGCTTAACAGAAATAGAAAAGCCAATCATACAACCTGCCAAAACATAGTGTTTGCGCAGTAGCAGATAGATCCCAGCTAATAGAAAGAACAACATGCTGCCTTCAAAATGAAGGTTGCCAGTGAGTTCAATGATGATGTAGGGATTTAAAAAATACCAAAAGATGCGCTTGCTGTCCATTTTGAGGTATTCCAAAGCCTTTTTGCCGATCCAGAGAATCCCCAAGTCTGCAAGAATAAGCAAGACCCGCATGGCTACTGCTGTACCCAAGATAGAGTTTCCTCCTAACCACGCTGCCAGCACAAAGAATCCTTGGTTTAGAGGCGGATAGTTGCTGTAATGGCTCGCATTGAGATCTCCCATTCCGTTAAATAGCGTTTGCGCATCTGGGATGCTTACAGGGTCTTGAAAGCTACTGATGTATTGCTCCGTTAGAATTTCAAAAACAGTAAAATCGTAAGGATTGAGACCAGCCAATATGATTCTTCCGTCCCAAATAAAGCGGTAAAAGTCCTGTGATAAATTAGGCGTGACCACAATCAGAATCAACCTAAAGGCCAAACCGATCAAAACCAAATGCCAAAACTTAAGCTTGGGATTATAGATCAAAAGCCCTGCGGCTGCAAATAAAATGACTACGCCCCCCATCAATTGGCCAAAGTCGGAGCGGTCTAATTCATAGCCCATGAAATAATAGGCTACTAAACTAAAAAGGATCGCCAGCACGGCTGCAGGCGACCCTTGTAGATATGTTTTAAGCGCGTTCAAGAATTAGTCTTTCCACTCAGCAATGAACAAGTTGGTGTCTCGTGTTCCGCCATTGTTTCTGTTAGACGAGAAAGCCAAGTAGCGTCCGTCGTTAGAGAAAACTGGGAAGGCGTCAAAAGTCTTTCCGTGTGTGATGCGCTCTAAGTTGCGTCCGTCCAGATCAATCATGTATAAATTGAAAGGAAATCCACCGGCGTTTTCATGATTACTGGAAAAGATGATCTTTTCCCCAGAAGGGTGGAAGAACGGACTCCAGTTGGCATTTCCTAAGTTGGTCAACTGACGCAGATCAGAACCGTCTGCATTACAAATGTAAAGCTCCATCTCGGTAGGTTGCACCAATCCGCGAGCTAATAAGTCCTTGTATTCTTTGATCTCCGCCTCTGTTTTTGGTCGGCTGGATCTGAAATTAAGTTTGGTTCCGTCAGGAGAGAAGATGGCGCCTCCGTCATAACCGAGTTCGTCGGTGATCTGCACTACATCGCTTCCGTCTAAATTCATGGTGTAAAGCTCCAGGTCTCCAGAACGCGTTGAAGTGAATACTATACGATCTCCCTGAGGTGATACCGTTGGTTCTGCATCATAACCAGGCTCGTTGGTAAGCTGTGCCGTGATGTTTCCTTCTAAATCGGCCACAAAAATGTCAAAGGAATCGTAAACGGGCCAAACGTATTTTCCATTCTCTCGCAATGGAACTTCCGGGCAATTTTCATCCACTAAATGCGTAGAAGCATAAATGATGTGTTCGTTGTCGGGTAAGAAATACGAACAGGTGGTACGTCCATTTCCTGTAGAAACCATTGGTGGTTGTTTGTCCATCAAATCTTCCCCTACATTCAATAAGAACATTTGGTCGCATTCCACACCCCATTTGCCGAAATCTGCTTGAAACACCATTTGCTTGTCGTCAAAACTCCAGTAAGCTTCGGCATTGTTTCCACCAAAGGTCACCTGTTTGATGCTTTTAAAGTATTTCTCTTCTGGGTAAATGAGGGTATCAGAACTCATTTCCATCATGTTTGGGCGCTCCTCAGTTTTTGGAGTAGCGTCACTGAGATTCTCAGCAGGGGTTTCGCTTGTATTTTGCTTACAACCAATCAGTAATAATAGTAAAGCAAAGATTGGGATACGGATCATTTTTGAACTAATTTTGTGTAAAAATAAGGATATGAGGGCAATTATTGGCATCCTAGCAGCAATCGCCTTGATCGGTTGTAAAAATGAGGTTGAAACTCCTGTGAGCATGAAAGATGATGTGGCTTTTTTAGCTTCGGATTCTTTAAAGGGAAGAGATACTGGAACTCCCTATGAGCTCATGGCTGCGGGTTATATTCAAATGCGCTATGGAGCCCTTGGTTTAGAACCAAAAGGAGCCGGCGGATATTACCAGACCTTCAGTTTTACTCCTTCCAACGATCCGCATCGCGAGGCCACTTTTGATACCATTGCCTCAGATGGGACCATTACTGGGACCAACGTAATTGGTTATTTGGACAATCAAGCAGAAACTACTGTAGTAATTGGAGCGCATTACGATCATTTAGGTATGGGAGGTGAAGGCTCGTTGCACCGTGGTGAGGCTGCTATTCACAATGGCGCTGATGATAATGCCAGTGGAGTTGCAATTATGCTTAATCTCGCCAAGAAGGTTCAAGACAGCGCTATGACCAAGAATAATTATTTGTTCATTGCTTTCTCCGGAGAGGAATTGGGCCTATTGGGCTCTAACTTCTTTGTGAAGAATCCAACCATTGATCTCGAAAAGGTCACCTATATGATCAATATGGATATGGTTGGTCGATTGAATGAAGACAAGCAACTGGCTGTACATGGTGTTGGAACTTCACCTATTTTCAAGCAAACAATTTTTGTCAATAATAACGACCGTTTTCAGATCTCAGAACACGAATCAGGTGTAGGGCCGTCAGATCATACTTCCTTCTATCTGCAAGATATTCCTGTATTGCATTTCTTTACCGGGCAGCATGAAGATTATCACAAACCTGGTGATGACGCTGAAAAGCTCAATTATGAAGGCATGGAAAGCATCTCTGGTTTTATTTTGGATCTGATCAAAGACCTCAGTACGCAGGGAGATCTAGCCTTTAGAAAAACCAAGAATGAAAGTGAGGAAGTGCCTCGTTTCAAGGTTGGTCTTGGTGTCGTGCCTGATTACCTCTACAGCGGAACAGGGATGTGCATTGACGGGGTTTCAGAAGATCGTCCAGCACAGAAAGCCGGACTAATCAAAGGAGACATCGTTATTAAAATGGGAGATTCCTTAGTGACGGATATGATGAGTTATATGCGCGCACTATCGTCTTTTGAAAAAGGACAATCCACTAAGGTTACTGTACAACGCGAAGGTGAAGAAGTCACCGTAGATGTAGAGTTCTAAGCCCGACTAAACAAGCTTTTAAAGAATACATATCCGAAGCCAATAAAAAGCATCAGGTGGAAGGGAAAGAGTCCAAAATCACCACCTTGGTCGCCCACAACAAAGGCCAGGTACATTCCAAATCCAAAATAGAGCATCAACAAGCCTTCAATGATGATGTTTGGAGACAGGTTCTTTCTAAGGTATTTATTGCCTTTCCAGCTGTCTTTTAAACTGCTGATGTTGAACTTTGGCGTTCTGATAAACTCGCTCTTTTTACCCAAATGCCCTTCCAGCACAGCGATTGAATTGTGCAGGGAAAAGCCCATGGCTACGGAGAAGAATGTAAAGAACATCCCGACGTATTCCAGGAAGTTCTTCCAACCACCACCGTAAATATTCCGATAGGTGAACCAATAACAAATAAAGAAGATCACCGTACTGATCACAAAGAAACTCATCACCACAAAGTATACCTTGAGGTGTTCATATTCATTTTTTATGTAGAGGATAGGAATACTCAAAATGGCTACGATCAAAACGTTTAAGAACATGGTACTGTTCAACAGATGCAGTATGCCATGTACTTTAGTTTTGGCTGAGATGTTTTGGCTTTTTAAAAGACGCGAAAGCATTTTTCTAAAGTTCTCTGCGCCTCCCTTGTTCCAACGGAATTGTTGTGAGCGGGCTGCAGAAATAACCACGGGCAATTCTGCCGGTGTTTCCACTTCCTCCAAATATTTGAACTTCCAGTCTTTGAGTTGCGCGCGGTAAGAAAGGTCAAGGTCTTCCGTTAAGGTATCGCCTTCCCAGTTTCCGGCGTCAATGATGCATTGCTTGCGCCAAACACCGGCCGTGCCGTTGAAGTTTATAAAATGTCCTTGAGAATTACGCCCCACCTGTTCCAGGGTAAAGTGCGCATCCAAAGCAAAGGCTTGTACACGAGTGAGTAATGAGTAATCTCTATTGAGGTGCCCCCAACGGGTTTGCACAACACCAACTTGCTCGTCTTTAAAGTAAGGTATCGTCTTTTTAAGCCAATCCGGTTGTGGTAGGAAATCCGCATCAAAAATCGCGATGTATTCCCCTTTGGCGGTTTTTAGACCTTCTTTGAGGGCCCCTGCCTTAAAGCCAACCCGATCTTCACGACTCAGGTGAATGATATCTAAACCAGTTTTTTGTAGTTCGGCAACTTGGGCTGCAGTTTTGGCAAAGGACTCATCGGTGGAGTCGTCCAAAACCTGAATTTCCAGTTTGTCTTTCGGATATTCTAATTTGGCAATATTGCTCAGTAGTCGTTCCATCACGTACATCTCGTTGTACACAGGAAGCTGAACAGTGACGTAGGGAACTTCATCACTTTTATTGAGGTCAAACTTGGGAGAGTCCTTTTGAGTTTTGCGAGCACGCAGATAATTGAAAAGCAGATTCAGCTGTGCCAAGGCGTACATGAAGATCATGATCAAGGCTGCCGAATAGACAATCAATATTAGCGTTTCAAGTATCATCCTTTAAGACTGTATTTAAAAATCCAACCCAAGATTTTTACGCCAGCAAAGATAGCACCTTTTACCGTTCCGGAAACCTTGGAAACCCCTATTCTGTTGCGATACTTCACTGGAAGTTCGCGATAACTGTATTTCTTTTTTAAGGCTTTGAGTTGCATTTCCACGGTCCAGCCGTAGGTTTTGTCTTCCATGTTCAAAGCCAAGAGCTTTTCGTATTTGATCGCTCTAAATGGGCCTAAATCTGTAAAGCTCGATCTAAAAAACAGCTTCATTAAAGAAGTGGCCAACCAATTCCCAAAGACTTGAGGTCCAGTCATGGAACCAGCTTCCCGTAATTCTGGAACCCGAGCGCCAATGACAAAATCAATATCGTCCTCAATAATTGGAGCCACAAGATTAGTGAGTTCCTCAGGGTAATCACTGTAATCTCCATCTAAAAACACAACGATATCCGGCAAGGTTTCAGATTCTGCGATATAGTGCATTCCTTTTAAACAGGCATAACCATAACCTTTGCGCGTTTCTTTAAGCACTGTCGCGCCGGCCTCAGCGGCATTGGCTTCAGTTTGGTCTGTGGAATTGTTGCTTACCACGATCACCTCTTGAACCAGCTCAGGGATGTCTGCAATGACTTTGCCTATGGAATCTTCTTCATTATAGGCGGGAATAATGACTTTAATACGGGGATTCATCGAAACGAAACGTCGGGATTATCTCATTTAAAAGCACGAACTGAAGTCCATTGTCCTACTTTTTGTCGGCAATATACTTCTCGGCTAAAATGAGTTTACTGCCTTCATATCGCAGGCAAAACCCGTTTTTTTGGTTGTTTTTGAATTGAAACTTGCTCTTTTTACGGCTGCCAAGTTCGTAAAAAATCCACCAATTCTCTATGCTTCCCAAGACAAAGTGCCCCTCTTTTTTCAATTTTCCCTGCGGATAATAGAAGTGCCAGTAACCGTGCATGATATCGGCTTTATAATGTCCTTTTGAGGCTACCTTTCCGTTGGGATGGTAATAGATCCAAAAGTCAACTTTTTGAGTGTCCATCAACCAGCCTTCTGCTTTGATGGTTCCATCGGGATAATAGCTTTTGTGGTAGGACTTCTCCATACCAAATGCAGCTTGCATTCCCAGAAGGAAAAGCAAGCTGCAAAAGATTATGGTTTTTTGAAGTTTCATTACACAACCTTAGACGAAGCCTCGGGTTGACCCTAACGATTTTCTTCAATAAATTTTCAACTTTTTTAACGTTGATTTACTAAGTCCATAAGATCCACATCATTTCCTAACAATACATCATTAGAATTGATACGTCCTTGGGTATCGGTGTTCTCTAATTTTAGCACACCGCGTGGACATACTGCCGAACAGATTCCGCAGCCAACACAACTGGCACGTACAATATTGGCACCTTTTTGCGCGTAAGCGCGAACGTCGATTCCCATTTCACAATAGGTAGAACAGTTTCCGCAGGAAATACATTGACCGCCGTTAGTGGTGATTCTAAATTTAGAGAATAAACGTTGTTGCAAACCTAGAATGGCAGCCATTGGACAACCCATTCGGCACCAAACGCGATTCCCGAAGATAGGATAGAACCCAGTTCCGATTACACCACTGAATACAGATCCAATCAAGAAACCGTAGGTAGATCGCACCTCATGGGTTTGGAAGATCAATAAGTTGTCTGACGCAGCACTGAAGTGCAGTCCAATAAGTGCTAAAATGATGACTAAATATCCTATTGCGCCGTAACGAGCGTCTTTTTTAAGTTCGTGTCTTTTGTACTTCCAAATCAATCCAAAGAGAAGGGTAAGCACCACTCCTACGGCGATTAAGAAAGTACCACGGCTAAACCAGTACTGGCTGCCATCGCCTAAATACGAGTGAATAACACCAGTTGTGGTCACTACGGCGAACACCAATACAGAATGTACCACCCAGCGTTCCACACGCCAAGCAGATCTGGATTTGTCACTGAGCTGTCTGAAGGAGTCTCCAGCAGTTTCTGCCAAACCTCCACAACCACATACCCAACTGCAATACCAACGCTTTCCGTAACGGTAGGTTAGTATAGGTGTGATCACCAAAATAGAAGCGATTCCCCAGATCAGTAAGGTCAATCCAAAACTACCATTGATCAATAGCCCGTCTACATTCCACTGGTCAAAAAGGTAGTAGTTTAAAGGCCATACGTTCTTGAGGTCGTAATAGGGTAGATCGCCATTCAATCGCGCCATGATCTCTGGAATCAAAAAGGCAAAGACGGTTTGAAAGAACATTACACTCCCGGTACGTATCTTTTCATAACTGTTGTGGCGATATTTCCAGATAAATTTGATTCCGAAGGCAAGAATGGCCAGCGTATATAGCGTTCCGTAAACAAACCACTGGCTAGCAGGTTGTCCTTTCAAGGCGTAACTCAAAGGATCAAAAAGACCGATGAGTCCTGTATTTTCAGCGCCTCCGCTGCCTTGTCCCAAAAGCTCAGCAAAAAAGTAAAGGACAATATAGAAGCCGGTTAAGGCAATTCCGGCCACCCAGGCCCAAAAGCCTCGGCTTGAAACCGACTTTAACCAAACTCCGTGATTCTTTATCCCCGGAAGGGTGTCTTTATATAAGGATTTGCTGTAGACTAAAATACCTCCGCCTATAGACAATAAGGCTAGCGCGAGCCACAATCCTTGGTTGGGAAGGCTTACATTGAACGTTGCTAAGGTGAGAATGCCCAAACCGAACAAACCGAGCAGGGTTCCAACTTTTTGACCTGTTTTCATAGCTACTGGAGGTCCTCCAGCCAAGCTCATCGATTTATCAACTCTACTCATGATTATGCGGTTTGTAATTGTGCGGCGAATGCCTGATTAATATTGTTTTCAAAATGTGCAAAGAACTCGGGGTCAAAGTTCGCTTGCTTTAAGTGGGACATGACGTAGTCCACATCGCGGCCTTCTGTGAGCCAGCGGTCAAAGACTTCATGACGCATGCGGATCCCAAAAGTGTTGATCCCTAAAAACAAGCGCGAGTCTTTGTGATAGGCCACGGTGATGCATTTGGTATCGTCTTCATGGGCCCAGTGGAAGTGTTGTTCGTGGTCTGCTTTGTTGCGATCACTAAAAACCCAACCGTAAGTTTGGTATTCAATATCAAAGAACTTGGCAGAATTGAACCAATGGCCGGGCTTGTACTCCGTAGGATTTCCGCAGAGGGTCTGGGCCAGCGTTTCTCCCATCATACGCCCAGTGTACCACACGGCTTCAATGGGGCGTCTGTTGCCAATAGCTTCTCGTTGCTCAGCGCAATCTCCAATAGCATAAACGTCTTTTGCTGAGGTCTCCAACAAACGGTTTACCTTGATTCCGCGGCCTAATTCAATGCCGCTGTCCTTTAAGAAGTCAATATTTGGGGATACTCCTGCAGTCAGTCCAACAAGGTCACAGGCCAGTTCCTCACCAGTTTCATCGATCACAACTGCGCGTGCACGGCCGTTTTCATCAGCGAGGATTTCACGCAGGTTGCTGCCCAATCTCAAATCAATGTGATGGCTTACAATATGTCGGTTGATCATAGCGCTTTCTCCGCTGGGCAATACGCCGTTCCAAAAACTCTCTTCTCGAACTAAAAAGGTCACTGGAATTCCACGAGTACTGAGCATTTCTGCCAATTCAATACCAATAAGTCCACCACCTACGATCACCGCACGCTGGCAGACTTTATTATTAGGAGCATTGACTTCTAAAGCATCTAAGTCTTGTTTGGAATACAATCCTTGTACGCCATCCAAATCTTGGCCGGGCCAGCCGAACTTATTCGGTTTAGAGCCGGTAGCCAATACCAGTTTATCATAGTTCATACTGCTGCCGTCTGCAAATTGCAGGCTTTTTTGAGCAGTGTTTACAGATTCCACGAATCCGCGTTTAAGATCGATTCTGTTTTCCTTCCAAAACCAATCCTCATAGGGTTTGGTGTGTTCGTATTTCATATGTCCCATATAGATATACATCAGGGCAGTACGTGAAAAGAAATGGTCGGTTTCGGCAGAGATGACGGTTATTTTATGGTCGGATAACTTGCGGATATGACGCGCTGTAGTTATGCCGGAAATACCGTTGCCAATGATTACAATGTGTTCCATTTTTGGAGAGTTAGTTGAGCGATCAGTCGTACTTAAAGTTAGTAACATTACACAGATCAGCAATTTAGAATGGCTTTAAATTTTGGAAGCCTTGTAAGGAATTGAGATTTATTACTACGCAAAATTTTTCAAAATATGTTGTAAGTAATGGTTTGTACCCTTCGACCTAAAAGGCATCAAAACCAAAAAGAACTATGAAAAGTTTAATCTATATAACATTACTATGGTTGCTGCTTCCAGGGATGGCTGTAGCTCAATCTACAGAAGATTTCTTTAGTGGATCGGAGCGTTTTTTTGCTGCTCATGTCACGGACGGAAAAGTAGATTATAAAGGAATCAATGCCGATCCATCTGCCTTGAATGCGCTCTTGGATCAAGCCCGAGATATTAAGGTTAATGCCTCAGATGCCGATACGTATCGTGCCTTTTGGATCAATACCTACAACTTGGTAGTGATCAAAGGGATCATTGACAACTACCCGATCAATTCTCCACTAGATAAAGCCGGCTTTTTTGATAAGACCAAATACGCCGTCGGAGGAGAAAAGATCACCTTAACTGATATTGAAAATAAAAAGCTACGCGCCGTATTTAATGACGCGCGTGTGCATTTTGTCTTGGTCTGTGGTGCGCAAGGATGCCCCCCGCTCATCAGTCAGGCCTATACTCCAGCCAATGTAGACTCGCTTTTGGAGCAACAAACCAAACTGGCGGTCAACAACCCAAACTTTATCAAAGTGAAGGGCAAGAAGGTTGGAGTTTCTGAGATTTTTAAGTGGTACAAGGAAGATTTTGTGACGAAGGATCAAACCCTAGTTGGGTTTTTGAACAAGTACCGAACTACACCCATCGCGGATGGAGCCAAGATCAGCTATTACAGCTATGACTGGCGTCTGAACGCTCAATAATACATATCCAAAGTCTTCTGTGTGTTCAAGAGTTTGATACGATAACTCTTGAACCACAAGAAGCACAAACTAAAAAAACAACTATGCAAAAGAAAATATTGCTAACGTTCTTCTTAGGACTGATTAGCTTAGGGCTAAGCGCCCAAGATGACGATCAAACAGAGGGTTCCGTAATTCAAACCTTAACCCCTTCTAAATTGATTGGTAAAGGTCAGTACGACCTCAAATGGTTTAACAACCTATACACCCAAACAGAAAGTACCTTTACAGATGGTACTGAGCCCCGTGAAACCTTCTTCACATCAACCTTAGAAGCCTATACCGGTGCTGGTGAAAATCGCCGTTGGAACCTGGGTGTGATCTTAGAATTTAGAAGTAATGTGATTGCAGATCGCGGCGCTTTAGAGGTGTTTCAATTTGACGGAGAACGCGGAACGGCCCGTTCGGGATTAACTTCTATTGCTCCCTCGGTAAAATTTGTTCCGCTTAAGAACGTGAACAACTTCTCCATCCAGAGTTCGTTCTTTATTCCTTTAGTAGATAATGAGGTAGAAGACGGTGTCTTTTTGGATCAGGACGGATTCATTTGGCAGAACCGCTTCTTTTATGACTATACATTCCCTGGAGGAGACTGGCAGTTATTTACGGAGCTGAATTCTGAATTGAACTTTGGAGATAAGGATGCCAGTTTTGCCAATAACAGTTTGAGGCTAACTCCAGGAGTATTCTTGAGTTACTTCCCGAGCAGCAAGTTTACGGTACTTGCTTTGGCACAACATTCTCAGTTGATCGATCTGGGAAGTGATTTTTCACAAGACTTTACTGCCGTTGGAGGTGGTGTAAAATACCAATTGACCAAAGAACTCAATATAGAAGGGCTGTATACCAACTTTGTTCGTGGGAACGATACAGGACTTGGAGAAACCTTTAATATTGGGTTAAGAGCGGTGTTTTAACCGTGGGTATTTTGTAAATTCATCTGCAAATAAAATTGCAGATGAAGGCTACCCTAAAGATTTTTATTGTTGGATTGCTTGGCGCGGTGACTTGGAGTTGCGCCCAACAGCAAAAGCAGTTGATCAATGGTGTGAGTTATGTCGCTGCCAGGAATCCGACAGACAATACAGAGGTACAACATGTGCTGAATGTCAACGCAAACTTTGCCGCGGTGATGCCTTTTGGGTTTATACGGTCTTTGGACAATCCAAATATCATTCACAATACGGAGCGACAGTGGTTTGGAGAGACTCGTGAAGGTGCTACTCAGTATATCAAAGTCCTCAAAGAAAATGGAATTAAAGTCATGGTCAAACCACAAATTTGGATTTG
>NZ_JABSPU010000129.1 GCF_013214815.1 Gilvibacter sp. | reverse complement strand
AATAGAAAAAATTAATAATGTTTGGCCTTGGGATAACACAGATAGTGTTTGGTCACTTCTTGAGTCAAAGCCTTAAGATTGAGCTGGTCACTCGCCTTGGCAACATCAATGAGCTTTCCATTCTTGCTCAGCAGATTAATATTCTCACTATCACTACGATAAGCACGGTTAGTCACCTTACCGTCAAAGATGAAATAATGGGTATCCTCTATGGCAATCCCCCAAGCTTCTGCCAGGGCTTTCCGCTTTTTGTCTACATCAGCCTTTTTGGGTTTTTTATTTTTCAGTTTGACTTTAGGCAGATCCCGATCTAAGATCATATTGGAAAGCTTGGAGAGTACTGGGTCTTTGTGATCGCACCATCCTTTTAATGCCTGAATGATATCGTGATCATCCATACGCGCAAAATGTGCAAGGGCCTCCTGCTCAAACACATCAGAATCGCGCTTTAAAAAGAACATTAAAGGTTCACTGGCTTGCAATTGATCACCTTGTGAAATAAGTTCCTTAGCCCGCTGCAAAACACGGATCAAGACCTGCTCTGCAGCCAAGCCTGTTTTGTGCAGATAAACGGACCAATACATGAGGCGTCTTGCGACCAAGAACTTCTCTACACTATAAATGGCCTTGGATTCTACGACCAATTCATCATTGGCCACATTGAGCATACTGATCAAGCGTTCACTGTTGATATTCCCTTCTGAGGCGCCTGTGTAAAAGCTATCGCGTTTTAAGTAGTCCAAACGATCCATATCCAATTGTCCAGAGACCAATTGGTGTAAGAACTTTCTGGGATAACTGCCGTTGAATATTGAGATGGCCAACGTTAATCTCTCGTTAAAGTTTTTATTGAGCGCTTCCATGAATTGCAATGAAATCTGCTCGTGATCCACTCCTGTCACCAAACTGTGCTCTAGCGCATGAGAGAAAGGTCCGTGTCCAATATCGTGCAACAAAATAGCAACATAAAGTGCTTCCTCTTCCTCTGAACTAATTACAATTCCTTTATAACGAAGTACTTGAACGGCTTTCTGCATTAAATGCATACAGCCCAAAGCGTGATGAAAGCGCGTGTGATGCGCACCTGGAAATACTAAATAGGACATTCCCATTTGGGTAATGCGGCGCAAACGCTGGAAGTACGTATGCTCGATCAGATCGAACACCAAAGCATTTGGGATGGTAATAAATCCGTAAATTGGATCGTTAAAGAGAGTAAGTTTCTTACGGTTTTTCAAACCTATTATTTAAGCCTCAAGCACAAAGATACATATATGACAGACATAAAAGTACTGTGGGTCGATGATGAGATCGATCTACTCAAACCTCATATCCTATTCCTGGAACAAAAAAACTATGTAGTAACTACTGCACAAAGTGGTACAGAAGCCTTAGAAGAGATCGAACAACAGCAGTTTGACATTGTCTTCTTGGATGAGAACATGCCAGGATTAACGGGCTTGGAAACACTCTCTGAGATTAAGGAAAAGCAAGCCAACTTACCGGTGGTGATGATCACCAAAAGTGAGGAAGAGTATATTATGGAAGAGGCTATTGGTGCTAAGATTGCGGATTATCTGATAAAACCGGTAAACCCCAATCAGATCCTGTTGAGCTTAAAAAAGAACTTGGATCACAGTAGATTGGTTTCTGAAAAGACGACTTCAGACTATCAGCAGGAATTCCGAAAGATCGCCATGGATATGTCTATGGTGAACTCCCATGAAGAATGGGCCGAGTTGTATCAAAGGTTGATCTATTGGGAATTACAGTTGGAAGATATTGAGGACACCGGGATGTTTGAGATCCTAGAATCTCAGAAAATTGAAGCCAATACACAGTTCTGTAAGTTTATTGATAAGAACTACCCAGATTGGTTTCACGATCAAGAGGAGGCTCCCGTAATGTCACATACTTTATTTAAGGATTGGATTCAGCCAGAATTGAGCGACAGCCCTACCCTTTTGGTGGTTGTAGACAATTTGCGCTACGATCAATGGAAAGCTTTTGAACCCATTGTCTCCAATGCTTATAAGAAGGAAAAGGAAAAGGCTTTTTACAGCATACTTCCCACAGCTACTCAATATGCGCGAAACGCCATTTTTTCAGGGCTCATGCCTAGCGAGATGGAACGTCTGCACAAGGATTGGTGGCTCAATGATACCGATGAGGGTGGTAAAAACATGCACGAGCACGACTTTCTAAGAGCTCAACTAAAGCGTTTGGGAATGGACATCAAGTGGGAATACCACAAGATCTCAAGTTTGAAACAAGGCAGACGCTTGGTGGACAACTTCAAATCGCAAAAAAACAACGACTTGACCGTTGTAGTTTACAACTTTGTAGACATGCTATCCCACTCCAAAACAGAGATGGAAGTGATCAAGGAGTTGGCTTCTAATGACAAATCCTATCGCTCGCTAACCCAGAGCTGGTTTAAGAACAGCCCGCTTTTGGAGATCATTCAACAAGCCGCTCAAATGGGCTTTAAGCTGATCATTACCACAGATCACGGCACCATCAATGTGAAGAACCCTTCTAAAGTGATCGGAGATAAAAACACCAGTTTAAACTTGCGTTATAAAACCGGGCGCAGTCTTACCTATGAAGACAAGGATGTTTTGGCGGCCAAAGACCCCAAGAACATTCACCTGCCGGCAATAAACATGAGTTCTTCATTCATATTTGCTAAAGGAGATCTCTTCTTTGCTTACCCGAACAATTACAATCATTATGTAAGCTATTACAGAAACACCTATCAACACGGCGGAGTTTCTCTAGAAGAGATGATCATTCCGTTTGCAGTATTGAATCCGAGGTAGCATAGTTGGGATACTGC
>NZ_JABSPU010000128.1 GCF_013214815.1 Gilvibacter sp. | reverse complement strand
TTGATGGCTCGAGCAATTAAAGCCATGGGAATCAAAATGGTTCTATCTGGAGAAGGCAGTGATGAGATCTTTGGCGGCTAGTTGTACTTCCACAAAGCGCCGAGCGCAGAAGAATTCCACAAAGAAACGGTACGTAAGCTAAGTACTTTACACCAATACGACTGTTTGAGAGCTAATAAATCCTTAGCTGCTTGGGGAATTGAAGGACGTGTGCCTTTCTTGGATAAAGAATTTATGGATGTGGCCATGCGTCTCAACCCAGAAGACAAATTGATCAAAGAAGGCCGTATTGAAAAATGGATCTTGCGCAAAGCCTTTGAAGATATGTTACCGGAAGAAGTAGCTTGGAGGCAAAAAGAACAATTTAGTGATGGTGTGGGATACAACTGGATCGACACCTTAAAAGCTCAGGTTGAGGAATTAGTCAGCGACGAGCAATTGGCCAACGCCCACTTTAGATTCCCCGTACAACCACCAACCTCTAAAGAAGAGTTTTACTACCGAAGCATTTTTGAGGAGCACTTCCCGAGCGAAACTGCAGCATGGAGCGTACCTTCTGTGCCGTCAGTAGCTTGTAGCTCACCAGTAGCTTTGGAATGGGATGAAAGCTTTAAAAACCAAAACGACCCAAGCGGTCGCGCCGTAGCCAACGTGCACGAACAGGCTTACTAGCCGGTAACGTGATAACCGCCATCCACATGTCTGATCTCACCGGTGATGCGGACATCTGGACGGAACAGATGAACGATCTCTTTAGCCAAGTCCTCTGGGGTAGCATTCCCTAGGGGACTCATTTTATCTGAGGTGGTCACATCTTCTGGCATAAGCGTTGCCGTTCCTGCTTTACTTCCCATATAGGGAGAGAATCGAACGGCATTGACACGCATGGCATGACTGCGTCCGAGCTCATCGGCCAATTCTACAGTAATGCGTTCTAGTGCTGCTTTGGCAATACTCATGTTTCTGTACGGGTGAAAAGTCACCTTCTCTGCTGCGATATAACTTATTGAGCAAATGGAAGCTCCACGTTGCAAGACCTCCGCATGCAGCAAGTGATGCGTCAATCGAATTAAAGAATAAGCAGAAACGTCTAAAGTATCACAAAACTCGTCGCGCGTAACATCAAGTAGCGGTTTCACTTGCTTATTCCTAATGGTCTTATCCATAGCAATCGCATGCAAAAGACCATCCAACGCTATGCCTTCTGCTTTTAACTCCTGAGCAAAACTTGCCACGTTTTCCTCTAAAGTTACGTCTAGCACCGCCGTCTTAACGTCTTTTCCTAAAGCGCGTTCTACAGATTGCTGAAAATCTTCAAAATTCTTATTCAAATAGGCCTTCGCTCTATCTGACAATGCTCCGTGATGCTCACTGACTCCAAGGGCCGTGCAAACCACCTTTCCGCCCATTTTAATAATCTCTTTGGCGGTATACATCGCTAAAGACTGTTCGTCTGCTATTCCTGTGATCAAAAATGTTTTACCTGCTAACATATTTCTTTGGTTTACCATTTATACAAGGCCGTTCCCCAAGTCCATCCGGCTCCCACCGCTGCGAATAGCAGCAGGTCACCTTTATTTGGCGGCTCATTTTTTAAGGTTTCATCCAATACAATAGGGATGGTACCTCCAGAGGTATTGGCGTATTTGTCCATATTCGTTTTAACCTTCTCAAAAGGCAAGTTTATTTTTTGTGCGATGGTTTTTAGAATTCCAATACTCGGTTGATGCGGAAGCATATATTTGAGTTGATCAACGGTAGTACCATTGCGCTGTAACAACGTATTGATACTTTCTGGCACCACTGCTGTGGCCGTTTCAAACACCGCTTTCCCATCCATGGTAAAATAATGTCCTCCATTACTTAGTGTTTCTGTTGATGCAGGTTGCTCTGATCCTCCGGCATAAACAGTGAAACCATCTTTACCACGGCCGTCTGTGTGCAATAAAAAGTCTACAAAACCTTTGTCATCTTCTGTTGCCTCTAGAATTATCGCTCCTGCGCCATCGCCAAAGAAAACGGAATCGCGACGGTTCCAATCAGTAATGTTAGAAAAGGTATCTGCCCCAATAACCATTACTCTTTGGAACATTCCTGAGCTGATGTATTGCGCTCCGGTAGCCAAGGCAAATAAAGCTCCAGAACAAACTGCTGAGATATCAAATGCAACAGCGCCAAAAGCTCCCAGCTTTTCCTGGACAAAACAAGCACATGAAGGCGCTGGCCTATCTGGAGTTGCGGTTGCAACAACGATGAGTTCAATATCTGTCGGTGAAAGGTTCGCGTCTGCCAAAGCGCGTTTAGCAGCTGCTGTGGCAAGATCACTGGTAGTTTGATCTGTCACTACCCGACGCTCTTTAATACCTAATCGTTTGTGAATCCATTCATCCGAAGATCCTACGGCTTCAAAAAAACTGTTGGGGACAACTTTTTCTGGTGTATAAGAACCAGTTCCCTTGATATATGCTCGCATTTTTCAAAAAATTTAAGCTTTAAATGTGGGCATTTTCAAGAGGGCGGCAAGGGCAAGTATCAATAATTTGTAAAGGATTATCAATCTCGCAACTGGAACTGATGAAATTGAGAATTCTATAATTAATGGTCAGAAAAAGAGCTTCAAATTGAAAATTTGACAATGAGCTATTCGCAACGAAATCGTTTTAGATGCTATAAAATTCGCAATAAAAGCGTTAAAAAAGTAGCTGTAGTACCAGTTTTAGGACTATGGAAGCCATTTTTTATCAAAGTTAGGCTTGCGCTTTTCTAAAAAGGCATCCCTGCCTTCTTTGGCCTCTTCAGTCATATAAGCTAAGCGAGTAGCTTCACCCGCAAAGACTTGTTGGCCTACCATACCATCATCGGTCAGGTTCATGGCAAACTTGAGCATTTTAATAGATGTCGGTGATTTAG
>NZ_JABSPU010000127.1 GCF_013214815.1 Gilvibacter sp. | reverse complement strand
AAAACAATACCTGGTGGATACGGCTAAAGTACAGGGAGGGAAATTCCTTTTTGAAGGGGATGAGCAACTGGATCCCGGAGTGTATTTGGTTGTTATGGCTCCGGATAACAACTTTTTTCAAATTCTCATTACGGAAGATGAGCAGCAGTTCGCTTTTCGGACGAGCAAGGACGCACCTTCCAGTGATATGAAGTTAGAGCTGGCTCCTGATAATACGCTATTCTACAATTATATGCAGTTTCTTGATGAGCAAAAGCCTGCAGCAGAAGCTATCGGCAAAGCGATGGAAACGGCTTCCGATGAAGAAAAAGAAAAGCTGGAAGCAGAAAGAGCTAAACTTGACGATAAAGTCCGGGAATATCAGGAGACCCTTATCGCTAAGCACCCAAACAGCCTGACGGCTGCTATAATTAAGGCAAATCTGCCCATGAAGTTGCCTGAATTTGAAGGTACAGAAAGTGAAGTGCAGCGTAAGCGCTGGCGGTATACTCAGGAACATTATTTTGATCATATTGACCTCGCAGACCCACGTATGCTCCGTACGCCGTTTCTGTTTCAAAGAGTTGATCATTATGTAAATAAGCTACAGGTTCAGCATCCGGATACAATGGCGCATGCCATAGAATACATCCTGGAAAAAATGAAGCCTACAGAAGACAACTTCAAGTTCTACCTGATCCACTTTTTGAATGAGGCAGCGAAGTCCAAAATGGTAGGAATGGATGCTGCTTATGTTCATCTGGTAGAAAAGTATTATGCTACAGGACAAGCTCCGTGGACGGAAGAAGAGCAGCTCAATAAAATTATTGATAATGCTAAGGCACTGAAACCGTTACTGATTGGAAAGATTGCTCCGGATATTGAGCTGGAAACGATAGACGGTACAAAACAGAGCCTACATGATGTGGATTCAGAGTATACCATTCTCTACTTCTGGAGATATGATTGTGGCCATTGTAAGAAGTCTACCCCTTACATGAAGGCTTTCTATGAGAAATTCAAAGACAGAGGGGTGAAAGTGGTTTCAGTATGTACCAAGTTTACAGATGAGGTAGAAGGTTGTTGGGAATATATTGACGAGAAGGAGATTGGAGACTGGATGCACTTCGTTGACCGCTACCACAGAAGCCGCTATATGAAGGTGTACAACATTAAGTCTACGCCTCAGCTTTATATCCTTGACCGCAACAAAGAGATTCTTTCTAAGCGCATTGGCGCAGAACAGCTGGAAGAAGTAATGGACCGCATTATCGAAATGCGCGAACAGGAAGCTAATCCTGAGAAATAAGATTAAATGGAATCAACGCTGATTAAAACATTTGAGGCTGCGGGAGCAGCCTCAAATGTTACCTTAATACTTGCTTTGCTGGCCACTATTGTGGGCCTGGCAGGTACAATCTTTCTACTGATAAAGCCTGCACCCCGTGGGCAGCACAATCAGCGAATGCTGATAGCAATGCTATTATTTTTTACATTTCTGATTGGTGCTTCAACTGCCTTTTTTTCCTGGATGAGGACGGAACGCCTTCAGCCCGTATTAATTTATGACGATGCGGTGGAGACTTCCTTTGGTTACCTTTCTTATGATAAGATCGGTAATGCAAAAATCATGATGGAAAAGCAAAACCAACCTTTTTCCAACCTAAATCAGGAGACAACAAGGATGTTGGTCATCATAGAGAAAAACGGCAAAACGCATGCTTTGTCAGAAGCAGATTATCCTATTGATGATATTCTGCGTGAATTGAGAAAAGCAGTAAAAAGTTGGAAGGAAAAATCTAAATCTTAACCTTTCTGCGGATTACATCGGTAAAAGAGCGCAATTCAATAGTATAATTGCCTTTACCGTATTGGTTGAAGTCGATTTCGTAGATCGTATCGACAGGCAGGTCAAATACCTGTTCCCGCAGTACTACCTCGCCGTCATCCCGAGTCACGACGATATCGTTTAAGTTTACGCTAAGGGTAGCGAAATCCACATAGTAGAGGTTATTCTCCTCATCGGCATAGAGCGACCAACTCTCTGAATCCATATTCAGAAGACTGTTGGTCTTTGTTGTTACTGCCGCTTTTGATCCGGTTGTTTCGTGTAGGCTCGCTGTTTGCGCAACCAAAGTGGTTAGGCTGCCTGTTAGAAACAGCGCGAGTAGGAAACTTAGCTTCTTTAGCATAGTGTTACTTTTATTAGGTATGCCATGGGGAATAAGGCTTGTCAAAAATAGAAAATCAATTCGGTACAAAGAAGAAGTAATTATCCACCATACGGGTGAAAATTGTCGGTTACCAGGAATTTTTGGAATTTTTTGGATTGGATGGAGCAGATAGCCATAATAAGTAGCGTACAACCTGAATATTTGTTGCCCTACTTCTGATAAATTTTTAGTTAAGAAAATGTTAAGAGTTTATTGCGGCCTCTATTCAAGGCTTTGCTCAAGCACCAATCTTATGTTTGGATAAACATTCAGGCTGCCCTCTAAAAACTCAGGTATGGACTTCCATTCTGCTTTGTCTATGTGTTCTTCCGTCTGTGGAGTAAGTGCCAGTTCCGTCGTGGACATCTTGTACCAATAGGTAGGTTTTAGTATCCTGCCTTTTTTTAAATGCCTGTAGGTGTGGTAAGTCATTTGTATAAATGCGCCAAGTTCTACCTCTCCAAGCCCAGTCTCTTCCTGTACTTCCCGGACTGCAGCAATTTCGGGCGTTTCACCTGGGTCTATTTTACCTTTCGGAAGGTCCCAGCTTTCAAGTCTGTAGATAAAGAGGGCTTCTCCTGCGGGGTTGAAGACAAGCCCTCCGGCTGCTTCAAGAATGGTAAATTGTGTACAAAACTCTTTGAACAGCCGGTCTCCGTCTTTTCCGTAAATCGTCACCTGCTTGAAGGCATCATTCTTTTCAAGCATATCCACATAGCCC
>NZ_JABSPU010000126.1 GCF_013214815.1 Gilvibacter sp. | reverse complement strand
TTAGAGAGGGCTGAAGCAAAGAAAGATAAATCTCCATACTGGGCCAACTGGGTGAATGTGTACGTCTACGGCCTGGTTGGGCAATTGACTGGTGCCATTTACCAGAACTGGCATAAGGTGGACGATATACCAGAGTATGCGAGACTTATGGGATACGGACTGGACTTTGGGTTCAGTAATGATCCTAGCGCGATGGTGGGCTTCTATCGTGCCGATAGCGGGCTGTTTATGAAGGAGGAACTTTATCAGACTGGCCTTACCAACTCCGATATGAATGAGCAGTTCAAGAGGCTAGGCATTAGCAAGACCCAACCAATCTTTGCGGACTCAGCAGAGCCAAAATCTATCGAAGAGCTAAGGCGTTACGGATGGAACATTAAGCCAACAAAGAAAGGCAAAGACTCTATTATGTACGGTATTGACATCCTGTCCTCACAAGACTCTATAGGGGTTCCTGCTTATTCGGGGAACCTCATCAAGGAGTTTAGGAACTATGTGTGGGAGACAGATGCGGACGGCCATAAACTGAACCGTCCGATCGATAAGTGGAATCACTTGATGGATGCCGCTCGTTACTTCGCTATGATGAAGCTAAGAAAAACAAACGAATTCTTTGTTATCTAAGCCAGCAAGGCAACAAGGGCTAATAAAGCCCCGTATGCCAACGCTGTTAGAATAAAGCCGATTATGGCCAGCCTTACACTTGTAGATTGGCCGTGTGTCGCTATACGCTTTCTTATACTCATACCTTTACAACTGAGGTGATTTTACCGCTACTCTATTCCTAGCCACTGTACATTTCCGGCAATGTCCTTTTTAGAAAAAAATCCCGCGTTCATTTTGTTAAATTTATTAATTTCTTAAAAACTGAATGTTTATCTTCTCAGTGTCGCTTTGGTAATTCAGGGAATTCATCCTTCCATCTACAACACCGGAACTGACTAAATTATACGTATTCTCGAAATAAACCAACCTGGAAGGAACTCCTTCTTTGTTGTACCTATGGATAAACCACTTAGCGGTGTCACCGGAGTCCAAGACGATTCTCAACTCGTCAAATGAGATCAGGAAGTCGTCTTCAATGATCTCTAAATCGCCCTGCCCTAGATTCCTACCACCAATAATTCGGCCATCTTCGTAGTAGGTATAGTGTAACATTCTCACATCACCTTTAGTGAACGGCTCTATTGGTTGAAACGGGTCTGCCTTCTTGCAGCAAGAGCACCCTAACATTAAAATTAAACTTAAAACTGTTATTCTTTTCATAAATTCAAATTTATAAACCCCTGATGAAAGTTCCAAATGGAAGTGAAGATAATTACACCTTTTAGGCAAAGAATTCCTATGAAGCGAGTTAAAGACAAGCTCTACTCCATCAATCTGAACCAATACAGGAATTGGCACCCGATGGTTGAGAACAAGGTGAAAAAGCAGTACTCAGACGACTTGGAAGATCAGCTATCTGGTCTCACCTTTAATGGCCCAATAACACTTGATTACCAGGTATTTAAGCCAACAAGGGCTAGGCTCGATAAGATGAACGTTATAGCTATTACCTCAAAATACTTTCAGGACGCTCTTGTTAATTGGGAGTGCATACCCGATGACAACGATGACTTCATTAAGGATGAGTTCGTGAGGCCTACAATCTACGACAAGAATAATGGACGGGTTGAAATTACTATTAAAACGATCAACTAGAAAACCGCTATTTTTGCCCTATGAAATTATTTAATTGGAAGAGGAAGTCTAGCTTTAAACCTACGGAGGGAATGCGAACTTTTTTTGATAAGACTGTTAGCTGGCTAGGCGACAATCAGGTTTTCTTTAATGAAAGCAATAACGAAAACTATATCAAGGAGGGGTATAAAAAGAACTCTACGGTTTATTCTATCATTAATTTGATCACTCGAAACGCCACAATGATCCCTTTCAAGGTTTACGAGGTGAAAGACAAGTCCCTATCCAAGGATTACACCGCTCTGACTAGCGGCCTATCAACTAAGGGGGCTATTTTGAAAGCGTCTGTCCTTAAGGCGAGAAGCTTTAATGAGGTTACACAGTCGGACATTTTGGAAGTGCTTCAAAACCCAAACCCTATGGAGGGATGGAGTTCGTTTGTAACCAATTATATCGGATTCGGTAAACTAACTGGGAATCGATATGTCTACGGTGTAAGAGACGGCTCCGGAAAGGTTCGGGAAATGTACGTACTCCCTTCTCAGCATATGGAAATCATTTCGGGAGGAAGGTTTGAGCCAATCAAAGGCTATAATCTGCAGATGAATGACGACAGCTTTGTTGATTTTGACAACTCTGAGATTCTACACGTAAAAGACTTCAATCCAAATTTCGACTTTAGCGGTTCTCAACTTTACGGCCAGTCTCCTTTAGAGGCTGCCTTCAGGGTTTTGGAGACCAATAACGAGACAATTAGCACGGCCAAAAAGCAACTTCAGAACCAAGCAGCCAGAGGTCTTTTGGTGGCTGAAGAAATGGACGGAATAGACAGAGCACAGGCTAGAGCGCTAGATAACGCACTGATAAAGAAGATGAAAGACAGCCGAGGAGGCGTAGCCATCACAAACCAGCCGATGAAGTGGATTAACTTCGGACTCTCTCCTGCGGATATGGAGCTTATCAGCCAGCATAATGCCTCTGTCAAAGAACTTTGCAACGTTTATGGAGTGCCTGTTGTGCTGATGAACAACACGGACTCTAGTTCCTACAACAACCTAAAGGAGGCTAAGTCCTTTTTGTTCCAGAACGCTGTCAATCCTGAAATGATTAGGCTACGTGACGAACTTAATAGGTGGATGGTTCCGATGTTCGGAGAAAACCTCTACCTAGACTTTGACTTTACAGTGATTCCTGAGCTTCAAGAGGACGTTTCCGAAATGGTAAACCAACTCGATAAGGCTTGGTATTT
>NZ_JABSPU010000125.1 GCF_013214815.1 Gilvibacter sp. | reverse complement strand
GATGGCAGAAGCGCTCGTGGTCACGTCTCGTTGATTCGGCGTTAGATCGTCTCGCTGATGTAGTAACGATCTTTTCTGTCGCGATTGCGAAGGACCATTTCTCCGATGAATCCAGCCATAAAAAACTGAGTTCCCATGATCATTGCAGTTAAGGCGAGATAGAATTGCGGGCGCTCTGTGATCAAGCGTCCGGTTTTGTTCAAAAACAACTTGTCAATCCCTAAATACAAACTAAAGAGAAAGCCAATCAACAACATCAACGCTCCAATAGCTCCAAAGAAGTGCATTGGGCGTTTGCCAAAGCGGGAGAGGAACCAAATGGTGATCAGGTCTAAAAAGCCGTTAATGAAACGTTCTATGCCGAATTTAGTAGTACCGTATTTACGGGCTTGATGCTTGACGACTTTTTCGCCGATCTTATGAAAACCCGCATTTTTGGCCAAAACTGGGATGTATCGATGCATTTCTCCAGTAACTTCAATGGTCTTGGTAACCGAACTTCTGTAAGCCTTAAGTCCGCAGTTAAAATCATGCAGCTTTACGCCAGAAGTCTTGCGTGCCGCAAAATTAAAAAGTTTAGAGGGTAGGTTTTTAGTGACCGCATTGTCGTAACGCTTTTTCTTCCAACCTGAAACCAAATCGTAACCGTCCTGCTCAATCATGGTCACGAGCTCTGGAATCTCTTCTGGATTGTCTTGTAGGTCAGCATCCATGGTGATGACAATATCTCCTTCAGCAGCTTTAAAACCAGCGTGTAGAGCCTGAGACTTGCCGTAGTTTTGCAAAAAGCGAATCCCTTTGACCGACGGATTCTTTTCTTGCAGCTGTTTGATGGTCTCCCAGGAGCCATCTGTACTTCCGTCGTCAATAAACAGAAGTTCATAAGAAAAACGATTGGACTCCATCACTGATGCAATCCAATCGTGTAATTCGGGTAACGATTCTTTTTCGTTAAGTAAAGGTATTACTACCGATAAGGTCATAGAATCGTGTTATGCCATTGGGTTGTTGCGCTTCATGATCAAACCAGTGATCAAAGAAGTGATGAATCCCATGAAAAGTGTTCCAACAATACTGATGGTAACCATGATCCAAGGCTGGGTGAAATTTCTGGTCATTTCCATGGCCGCGTCTAATTGATCTTGCGGCATGTCTGGTTGACGCTCTAACATTTGAACCTGTGCGTTTTCTACCACTTGATCAACAAAACCGGGCTCGACAACAGTAATGAACAAGTACATCCAAACTGCACCAATAAGTGAAGCAATTAAAGTAACTCCCATACCGGTCTTAAGGGCTTCCCCAAGACTCATATAGCCACCGTTTTGCTTTAGAAATGCCTTATAGCCCATTACAATTGCACCGATCATAATTGCAACTCCTAAAACCGTAGACCACCAAGGTCTTTCCATATAGGTGTTAGTTACATAAGTGAGTACGCCAATTACAATTGAACCTAATCCCCAAAGGGCACCATAGTTCAAGGCAATGTTTTTAACCGAAGGTTGTGGATTTTCCATACGAAGAAGTGTTTAGTTTGGTTGGTTAGTACACAAAGATAAGAATTCGTTACATTTCAAAATCTTTTCAAATCACATCAAAAAATAAAAAAGAAAGCTTGTACATTGATAAAAGATGATTAAATTTGCAACCTCAAAAATGTGAAGTTTAAGATATAACGAGATGAAAAAAGGAATTCACCCAGAAAACTACAGATTTGTCGCTTTTAAGGACATGTCAAACGACGATGTTTTTATTACCAAGTCTACAGCCAATACCAAAGAAACAATCGAGGTAGACGGAAAAGAGTACCCATTGGTAAAGTTGGAGATTTCTAGAACTTCACACCCTTACTACACTGGTAAGTCTAAATTAGTTGATACTGCTGGTCGTATTGATAAGTTCAAAAACAAATACGCCAAGTACAAGAAATAAACGAAACGTTATTATTTTGCAAGGAGCCTTCGAGAGATCGGAGGCTTTTTTTGTTAGCTTTACTCTCAGAAAAAAGTCTTTATGAACTACATACTCTTTGACGGCAGTGTACGGGACCAATTGTTACCATTTACCTTTACGCGGCCTGTGGCAGATATTCGAGTAGGAATTCTTACGATTCGTGAAAAATGGGAGCTTTTATTGGGCTACGCTACAACGACTGTTACAGAGGATTATTTGTCAGAGAAATTTCCGATGGTAGAGATGGAGGTCAATATTTTGATCAATGGCTCATTTTTACCTTCGGATAATTTAGCGGCCATTGTAAAAGGATTGCAGCCGGGACAAGCTCTATTCTATGAAGACGAGCCATTGGCTTTCTTCGCTGCAGAAGGAGAGGAAGTTGATTTTGACGCTGCGGAGGTGATCCAATACAGCCATGATGATGTGATCCGTATTGCCAATACCTGGGATATCTTTAAGCATAATGCCGCCGCAATTGCTAGAGATTTTGCTTGGCTGACTGAGGATAAGAAATCTCAAGATCTGGAGGCTGGAGTTCATGTTATCGGTGATCCTGACTTGGTATTTATTGAAGAAGGAGCAAAGGTTTATCTCGCTTCTTTGAATACTACTGACGGACCTATTTATATTGGTAAAGACGCAGAGATCATGGAGGCTTGCGCCATTAGAGGGCCTTTTGCGCTTTGTGAGCATTCCACCATTAAAATGGGCGCTAAAATTTATGGCGGAACCACGGTAGGGCCACATTGCAAAGTAGGTGGAGAGGTAAGTAATTCTGTGCTTTTTGCTTTCAGCAACAAAGGGCACGAGGGCTTTTTAGGCAACTCCGTTTTAGGAGAGTGGTGTAATATGGGAGCAGACTCTAACAACTCCAACTTAAAGAATAATTATGCACCAGTTCGTCTTTGGGATTACAGTACAGTAGGCTTCGCAAAGACTGGTCTTCAATTTTGTGGACTGATGATGGGTGATCACTCCAAATGTGGTATCAATACCATGTTCAATACCGGAACAGTGGTAGGAGTAAGTGCCAATATCTACGGTGGTGGTTTTCCGCGTAATTTTATCCCGAGTTACAGTTGGGGC
>NZ_JABSPU010000124.1 GCF_013214815.1 Gilvibacter sp. | reverse complement strand
TCTATCAAACAATTAGCAATTATACTTGCGATTATCTTTAAATCGGTCTGATAATGTGATTTCTATGGTAGCCCCTCTGTTGGTCGAATAATACTCTGGATCTTGAGCAGAAGATAGCTCAACTGGATAAAGTTGGAAGCCATAGCTAGGATTGTTGATATTGTAGTCGCTAACAAATAATTCGTTGCCTAACAAGATAAACTCCATTAGTTCATCCAATATGCAATCAGGAAGAAGTTGGCCAGTAAAAATGTATTGCTTATCAACAGACATGGATGCTTGCTCAACTTTGTAAGATCGCTTAGAAACATTTGTTTGCTCGTATTCGTAAGTAGGCCTTCCAAAAAAGCCCATAAACCGCTGAGATGTTTTAAATCCAGTTCCCGAAAAATCACCTATTCTTAGCAGCCTTCCATTCTGCGTGCAATCAATCCGCACTGTTTTGTCTGCATCTGCGTTGCTGAACGGCATAAGCTTGACAGTGTTGTAATAAAAATCTTGAGACACACCGACAGTGCTGACTTCTTTTTTAACTTGATAGTACCCTTGCCCAAAAGCAGCAAGAACTGATCTCCAGTCAACAATCATGTAACTCAGATCTGGATTATCTGTACCACCAAAATCCAAAAAGTTGCCATAGGTGTCGTTGTTTAAGGTGAATTCTGAACCGTCGGATTTTCTTACTAGCTTAAATACACATGTTGAATTGTTGGATGGTCTGAAATGATAGTACCCTGTAAAATCGTTTTTGTATGGGTCGCTGTCCGATAGATCTCCAAATACCTTATTTTCAAAGCAACACTGATCAAACCCTTTGTCCTCTGGTGGCGCTACTGGTAATTGTGCGCGAATAGCGTAGCCTATAGTTCTCTCTCCACTTGGACACAAATCAGATGTTGCTGCTGCCATACATTCTGTACAACTCGCGTATTCAACGTAATTGGTAATTAATTCATCAGCATTATTGTCCTCTCCTATGAACTCCCAGCAATCACAATCTCCTTCTTTTCTGAGTACTTTATTGATCGGATCTTGAGTGGGAAAGGCAAAAACAATTTCTTCGCCCGTTTTGCAATTGGCATATTTAAAGCCATAGCCGAAGCTAGGATTGCAATCATCAAAAGTTGCAAAGTCAATTTCTGGAACATACCCCTGAGCTAAACATACGTTTTCGCCTAAATAAACCAGTTGATACGTTTGGGAAGGATTATTGGTATTCAATAGGTAAACTACGCTACCTTCTAATGGGTGTCTAGAGTTCCAAAAACGGCAAGCTATACTTGGGTAAGAACTAGGATTGCAAGATATGAGGTCATAATTAAACATGCTACGCGGGTTTGCAGCCAATTCGGCCAGTTATTTTATATGCTGTTGCAGACTCTAGCTTATTCGGTTCCACCAAACAGATTGTTCGCACCAAAACTGGCGAGACTAGAATGATTTCAAGTAAATTAGTGGGCAGCCTTGATTCAAGTGGATTGTCTGCTGTGACAGCAAATTCTGTTGATATTTGTCGGTATTGCGGCCTTCCAGAGCCATCCTTTACTTCAATGCTTGTTAAACTATAGATGTCCGCAACAGACCCCCATGTTCCTGTGGATCGTTCGTATTCAATTTCGATTTGGATTTTTTCATTAGACAGGATAACGCCCAATGGATTATTAGTCACTGGGTCAATGCCGCCTGCTACAACCACCCCTGTAGAAGCTATTTTATAAGTGATAGTGCTTGTAATGGAAAAATTGGAATCGTAGTCTTTGAATTGAATCGGCTGCGTATTCACGTAGCGGACCCCACTGCCATTTAAAATGGCATCAACATGAACGAATAAACTTAGTTGCCACCCAGATGTTTGTAGGTACCTATACCAATCATTACTCAGCCCGTTAGAAGGCAGTGTATTGTTGTAAAAAACATTACGTATGTCAATCGGCTCATTACGCAGCGACAACCACTCTTCCCATCGAATCATAAAACCAAAAAATGCCTGAACACCTTTTTTTGTGCCTGAGTCTAAAGCAGGGTAATAATCAACGGTAACATCATCATTTGGATTGGCAATTCCTAGTTGATAATCCCTTTGCGCTGAAAAGGCATATTGAGATGGATTGGGGTAATCTGTTAATCCAACGGTGTAACTGTCTAACTCATAAGCAAAACCATCGGACAATCTTTCAATCTGTACGCCAAACCTAAGCCCTGTGGGTATGGGGATCGCCACGCCTGTTGCGGTGTCTACCTGAAATTCAATTTTAGCTCTTAAATCGTCTTCTATGCGCACATCAATGCCACATGGGTTAATTGCCGACAAATTGCTATCTACATGAGACAGTAAATCTATGGACATTCCGTCCCAAGCTCCAATTGGTTCAACATAAGTGTCCATTTGATTGAAGTCAACTAAAAGATTTGTCCTATCTGAGGCATTTGCAACAAGTGTTTGATCTCCGACACCTATCCAAATTATATAGTTACGATCATCTACACCCAAGGCATCCATTTGGTTGGCAAAGTCAGAGTTAGGCATAAACTCACAGGTGAATGTTATTTGGTTGATGCCTGTTTGGGTAAACGCAATATTCTGGACATCCATTCGAGCATCATCATTTGAATATCCCAATCTAGGCCCTGCTATAGGTGTACCCACTGTAAAAACATCACCAAAAAAATCAATTCGTCCACCTGTGTTCATTTTGACATTTTCATAAAAAGGAGCGTCTTGAACTTTGTAGTCTTCTTCATTCGTGGGCACCAACATAAAGCCAAACGTACACTTTGTGCCATTAGACAAATTTTGCACACCGTCAACCACTACTGTCAAGGATGTTGGTCCAATGTAATCCAATTGCTGAGTGATGTTGTTAGATGGCGTCCTGTACTCTACCAAGCTTATGCTGTGAGGCTGTGGGAATCCATTGTAATTTTCATCAAACCAGCCGACATTCCCTTCTTGAGCAGTGTCATTAAGGCTGTTGACCATGAAAACATTGGGATTGTTTTGAACTGGGAATGCCTGAATAAAATAGTTATCAGCCAAACTTTCCGCATTAAGAAGCGCTTCGGGGGCAATGCTATCAATAAAAGTGTTCAGGTCTTCAAAAAACACAGAAGGCATGAAGATCAATTCAATGAAATAGCGGT
>NZ_JABSPU010000123.1 GCF_013214815.1 Gilvibacter sp. | reverse complement strand
GTATAGCCGTCTTTGGCGAATCTACACCTAAAGATAATACGCCGCAACAAACCATTATGGAACCCAGCACGGTATACGGGATCAGTAAACTGGCCGGAGAACGCTGGTGCGAATACTACCACCGAAAGTTTGGCGTGGATGTGAGAAGCATTCGCTATCCGGGATTGATCAGCTATAAAACAGCTCCTGGCGGAGGAACTACTGACTATGCGGTAGATATCTTCCACAAAGCGCTTAAACACGATTGCTATGTGTCATTTTTGAATGCGCAAAGTGAACTTCCTATGATGTACATAGAGGATGCGATCCATGCCACGATTTCCATTATGGATGTACCAAGAGAAAAAATCAAAGTTCACAGCTCGTACAATTTGGCGGCTTTGAGTTTTACTCCTGAAGAGCTCGCGGCTGAAATAAAGAAACAAAGGCCTGATTTTAAGATCTCCTATGACCCTGACTTTAGACAAGAGATCGCAGATTCTTGGCCAAACTCCATTGATGATTCTGAAGCGCGCAAAGATTGGGGCTGGGCGCATCAATACGGTATTGAAGAGATCACAGAGATCATGCTCCGAGAATTGGGGCCGGTCTACGCAAAATAAACTACTATGAACCGTTTGGGAATTTTAGTGCTTTTGCTGATTGGGTGTATTTCATGCACAGAAGAATCGGCAGAAGATATTGTACTTAAAAGTATGGAATACCACGGTGGCATTGCCGCCTGGGAAGCTGTGGATGAGCTCAGCTATCTAAAGACCACCAAACTCTATAAAGCCGATGGCAGTCTGGAGTCTGAAACCAGCATTGTTTATCACCATCCACTATATCGAGATCTACCCGCGAGTATGCGCTGGTTAGACGACAGTCAACTAAAAGCCTTTAAGTTGGATTCTGCAGGGGTGATCAAAGCCAATTTTGATCTCACTGCCAAAGACAGCACGCGTTACAGGGAGAGTTTGCGCACGGCTCCTTACACTTTATGTCAACCCTTCAAGTTAATGGCAGATGCTGACCTTTTAGTTCGATTTGATGATGAAGTGCTGGAAGACGGCCAAGGCGTTTATGTTATCGGTTTAGGATACACAGAAAGCGACGGATCCGAAGGCACCAAATGGAAATACTACTTTAATAATGAGAATTACCGTTTAGAGGCGGCCTTGGTTTTGCACAACGGCAGCTACAGCTATATTAGAAACGATATCTACGAGAATAAAACGGGCCTCTCACTCAACGCCAAACGCACCAGTTACCGTACAGACAGTTTGCGGAATGTGCAATACGTTCGGGGAGAATTTCTCTACGAGTATTTAGAAGAACAATAAAAAAAGGCTCCTTCAGAAGGAGCCTTTTTAGTTTTATTTTGTTTAAAGCTTATTGCTTGATCAAGCGTTTTACCGCTGTTCCTGCAGCACTTTGTAATTTCACCACATAAAGACCAGTTGCTAATTCAGACACGTCTAGTGTCAATCCAGCATTTTGGTTCATGGTTTGAGTCAATACCTGCTTTCCAGTAATGTCAAAGATCTGGATGCTCTCCAAGGCTTCATTAGCGTTCCATTGGATCTGCAATTGATCTCCGGCTGGGTTTGGATAAAGAACTACTTGTGCTTCTGTAAACTCATCTACAGATAGTGCACAAAAATCGTTAGGATCTTCTACAGTAACTGTAGCATCACAGCTAGACATGTTTCCGTTAAGATCAGTAACCATAATATTAACTGTTACATCTCCAACGTCATCACAATCTAGTGGATCTGGTGATAGCGTGTGCTCAAAAGACACATACATTAAGTCTTTGATTGACGATGACAAACCATCTGAAGATGGAGAGGTCAATTGAGTACCGGTTCCTGAAGTCAAATCAACTACATAAATTGAGTCACAACCAAAAGTTGTAGACCCAAGTGCACGATCGCCTCCAATGTATTCAAGACCTTGAGCAGTACCTCCACAACCTCCATCAGGCGTTGGGAAAGAAACTAAAGCACTAACCGTTCCGGTAGCAAGGTCAATAGCGTTTACGTTAACCGTTGAACTTCCACTAGCGTGTAACAAACGGCTATTATCAAAGTCATAAGTCAATCCAACTCCTCCGTCAGACCCTGCAGCTCCAACATCAGCAAAAGCATTCATGGTTCCAGTACTGATATCATAAAGACCAATTTCTCCAGATTGGAAGGTCACATAAATGGCTCCATCACTACCAAAGGTAAAGTCTTGTGGTTGAGTGTCTCCTAAAGGTGAAACCATTGTGTCAATAAAAGTAATGGCGCCTACAGTAATATCATCTACACGAAACAAAGAGCGCTCAAAACTATCGTTGTCTTGCATAATATACACCGTGTTCTCAATAGGGTGCCAGTCAATTCCGTAAAATTGATTAGACCCTGACATTCCTTGATTGGCAACGCGAACACTAATATCGTCCGTATCGGCATCATAGGTATACAAGTGAACATCCATAGAACCACCTGCAAAAGCATCTACTGCCCAAAGATTGTCAATTGGAGCATTACTGATCTCCCAACCTTCTAGTGGCACAGAAAGATCCGCTTGAACCTCAGTGGTTGCATCATTACAGGCAACAGCAAATGGAGAACCTGCATTGATGTACATCAAATCTTTGATTGAATTGTCAAATGGGTTAGGATCAGAAAGGCTAACTACGGCTTCCGTATTCAAATCAATAGTGTAAATGATTCCACAACCAAAAGTTGAAGAAGAGATACACTTACCATTACCTACATACTCCACGGCCTGAGAAGTACAAGAACCTCCGGCTCCAGGAACAGAAGCAAATTGGAACAATAGATTGCTAACACCTGTTGTAGTATCAATTTCATAAACGTCAATCGGGCCTGTACCTACCGTGTAGATCAAGCGGTCGTTGTCCCAGTCATAAGTCATTCCAGCACCACCAGATCCTGGCAAAGTACCCAAAGCTGTTCCAACACCCGTAGAAGGATCTACTATGTTCAAATCACCAGAGCCGAAAGCAACATAAAGTACTCCGTTACGGTCAAAGGCCATGGCATTAGCATTATTTGCTCCTCCCGAAGAAGTGATGGCTGCAATCTCTGAACTGGTTCCGGAACCGACATCTAAAGTAAAGATGCTACGTCCGCCAGTTCCTTCAGAGAAATAGTAAACCATCCCGTCAACAGG
>NZ_JABSPU010000122.1 GCF_013214815.1 Gilvibacter sp. | reverse complement strand
CTTCCGCCCCCGTAAAATAAGCTGCTGCAAAGAGTACTTCATTGTTCTAATAGCCTTTAGCCAATACGTAAAAAGTAAAAATGGCGAAGCTACCTAACAAAAAGATGGTAGAACTCGGCCTGAAAAAGTAAACCGTAATGGCCATACCAATGTGCAGCAAAAGGAGCTGTACATAGGTAAATTTCCGTATGGGCTTAGTAGGTTTTGCCATATGCTACCAGCAATTTAGGAATTAAAGTCTGTATGGAATAGTCTTCTGCGATGCGCTTTCTAAAAGCTTGTGCTTTTGTAAGAGCTACTTCCTTATGGCTTAAAGCCTCTAAAAGCCCACGCGCTAAGGCATCAGAGTCAGAAGCAGGAACCAAATAAGCAGAATTACCAACCACATCTGCACATTGTCCAACGTCCGTACAGACAACGGGAAGTTCCATAGCACCGTATTCTAATATTGCCATGGGTAAACCCTCCGAAGTTGATGATAGCATGCCTACATCACAGGCTTTCATATACCCATTGACATCCTGCTGAGAGCCGTGTAAATAAACAGAATCGGAGAGTTCTAATGACGTTATTTGTCCCAAGACTTCTTGATAATAGGCATCGTTCCAATGCATGCCCAATAGGTGCAAACTGACCTCTGGCAGGGTTTTACGGACCGCTGCCAATGCTCTTAGTGCGTTCAAATGATCTTTCTGCGGACGAAAGTTCGCCATAAGCAATACACGATAACCGGGGCTGCCCGATACTTCCGCTGCTTGAACGAGATCAGTATCCAAAAGCGGAACAGCATTCTCTAAATAAAGCACCTGTTTTGCTTGTAAATTGTTTTTGGCCCAATCCGCTAATTTTTGATTTACGGACAACACTGTATCGAAACCTTTGGAACACCAGCGCAACATTTTGAGCGGGCGTTGCTCAAGGGCTTCGGAATTGCCGTAATGGTCGTGCCAGATCAATTGGCATCCGCTTAAAAAGAAGAGCACCAAACGCGCTGTAAAGAAAGAAGTAGCGTGAGCATGAATAACGTTCACTTGATTTCTTTTACAAAAACGGATCAAACGCAAGAGCGCAAAAATATCCAACGCACTCCGCTTCTTTAAATATAGATAACCCACTCCCGGGTCGATTTGTGCTTTGAGTTTGCCTTCAGCTCGCGTAGCGCATAAAAAAGAGGCTTCTACATTTCCGAGTAAAGCATTCGCGTAGCTCACCGCCACACGTTCTGCCCCACCTGGGTTTAAAGAGTCTATGAGTTGAAGCACTCTCATCCTTCTAGCAATTTGTGAATTTCACTCCTAAAACTATCCATGGTGTACTTACGCGACCATTTTACACCAGCCGCTGCCATATTGGTCAACCTGCGGGGTCTACTCAGCATCGCCGCTAAGGTCTCTGCATCAGTTTCAAAATCTAAAAGTAGGCCGCGCTTGCCCTGATCCAACATCCAAGGGACGCAAGAAACGGGACTCGCCAAGGGGATTGCTCCCCAAAACATGGCCTCTGCAACTGCTTTGGGCCAACCTTCTGATTGGGAAGCTAAAATGGAGAAATGGGCTGTTTTTAGTGCTTCACGCACGACCTCAGCCGGCTGATTGCCTTTAAGTGCGACTCGGTCACTCAATTGTAAGTCTGTGATCTGTTGCTCTAACTTTGCCCGCTCTCCCCCTTCTCCGTAGACGTCTAAACTAACATCCACACCTAAGTCTTTGAGTTCGCCGATAAGTTTCACAGCGTAATCTACACGCTTATTCGGGCTTAAGGTTCCCAAATAGACCATCTTTACAGCGCCGCTGTAATCGCGAGACACAACCTCTTGCTTTTCTGTTTCCCAATAGGTTGCCGTAAAGAAGGGTTTAATGTTTTTTGTCTGATCAGGCCAATCTCCATAAACCAACACTTTCATGTTTCGCGTCAAGAAGGTATTGCGCAACAACCACTTTTGAACTTTATAGCTAAAGGGCTGAGCAGCCTTGGGGGACCAATTTCCGGCATATTTGGCCGTTTTCTTTTTCCACGGGAAGATCATTTGCATCCAACAACCAAAAAGACTTATAGTTCCAGGCGGCCTTAAGTGGATGTGATCTGCCTTGGCCATGGCTAATAAGAGCTTGACTTTGGTAACAGGTATACCCCAAATCGCATTTAATAGTCCAGAAAAAGATCCAAAGTATAAAGGAGGCACAGAAACTATCTTGAGATCCTGTCTTGCAAATGCTTTGGTCAACAATTGCTTCGAATATTTTGTCGGTGCTAGTATGGTCACCTCATCTGCCTTTTCAAACCACAGGTCCAACTCAGCCACCATAGGCGCGTAGGCCACTAAGGTATCGTTCTCTTTGAGTATGGGCGCAGCACTGACAACGAGCAATTTCATTGAATATAAGCGCTAGAATTGTTATCACTGATCTTCTTGGCAGGCACTCCAGCTACTGTGGTTCCTGCTGCAACGGCTTGAGTCACTAAAGAACAAGCTGCTATCACAGCGTCATTTCCTATAGCAATGTTCCCAGCTACTACCGCATTTGCGCCGATATAAACACGATCTCCTATAGTTGGCACGCCTCTATCGGCTCCACGACCACTGACACCCACAGTAACGCCTTGTGAGATATTGCAATCATCACCAATCACAGCGTTTGCATTGATGATGATCCCTCCAAAATGCCCGATATAACAGCTGCGACCAATGGACGCACTGTAGGGTAAAGAGATCCCTGCCACGATCTCTATATACTTTTGCCAAAAAAGCCCAAAGAACAAGAAAATACGCTTCAAGAAGCCTGGAAGTTTAGAGCGGTAGATCTTATTGTTGATTCGGTATACAAACAGCGCCCAAAGCCCTTGTTGGGTGAGTAACAGTATCAAGCCATTCCTGTTGGAATAGCGTTTGTATTTTTTTATGTCTGATGCGAATCTACCCATGAACACTATTGTATGGAACGATAAAATGCGACATTTTGCGCAGTGACCTTTTGCAGATCAAAACGCGCTTTAACTGCTTGCCGAGCCCGCTTCCCCATGGCATCAGCCTGTTCCCGATTATTCAAAACCCATCGGATCTTATCGGCAATATCTTCCGGTTGATAGACATCTGCTAATAAGCCGTCTTCTTGATGGTTTATGGTCTCTGGCCCAGGGCCGTATTTGGAAAAGATCACGGGCTTTTCCAACAGCATGGCCTCTAAAGATACCAAACCTTGGGATTCCATATGTGAGGGAAATACGCAAACTGCTGCCTT
>NZ_JABSPU010000121.1 GCF_013214815.1 Gilvibacter sp. | reverse complement strand
GGGATACCCCAATCCAAACCGGTCGCATTTTAGAAGTATGGATATTTGGCATACCGCTTCAGACTGTGATTAGTATTTGCAATCGGGTTGGTTGGGTCGTTATTTGGATCATCAGTGTGCGGGGAGCCGCCAGAATCCTTTGGCTATTGAAATTGATGGTAGTTTGAGCCTAGCTTTAAAAGGGGAGGAGCAAAAGGCCTTAGCGATTCGCAATGTGAAGCAATTCAACAAGATGTCCAAGAGCAGATTGAATCAGTTTTTACTTGAACAACACGAAGCCGAACATCACCTCGTCATTCATGCGTTTTTGTACAGAACCGTGAGAGAGACGGTAAACGCTGCAGATTATTTAGAATCTCAATTAAATCGAATGCCGCGGCACAGTCAGTTTCCAAAGACTCAGCTGGGAGGGCAACTCAAGACCATTGCTCAAATGATGAGCGCCGGTTTGGACAGCAGTGTTTACTATGCTTCTATGAGTGGATTTGACACCCATGTAAATCAACAGCAGGTGCAGCAACGACTTTTATCGCAAGTGGATGATGCTGTAGGCGTGTTGGTGGACACGTTAAAAAAAGAAAACCTTTGGACGGATACTGCGGTGATGATCTTTTCTGAATTTGGCCGACGCGTAGCGGAGAATGGCTCTCAAGGGACAGATCACGGCTCTGGTAATAAGGTATTCTTACTCAGTGGAGGCCTTAAAAAGCAAGGCTTTTTTAATGCGTTGCCGGACCTCAGTCGCCTTAATGATGGAGATCTGGCCATGCAGGTTGATTTTAGACAGATCTATTCCTCCTTACTAAAAGATTGGTTCAAGACAGATCCTAGTAGCATTGTTTCTGGAAGATTTGATTCCCTGAACATCTTCTAGTAAAAAGCAATTGCTTAAATTCAGGCTCACAAAAAAATCTGAACCATGAAAAATTTGGCATTGCTACTCTTCTTGACGTTTTCACTGAGTCTAACTGCTCAGAATGAAAAATTAATTGGTAAGTGGACCGGCGACAGCAAAGGAGAGGTAGGAAGCATTGTTTTTGACAATGAAGGATACATAACCTTTATCATTGAAGGAAACCCAATGGGTGGCAAAGCTTTTGACATGGACGGGGTTACTGCGAATATGACTTACGCAGTAGATTATAGCGTTAAACCTTATCCAGTTGAAATAGATGTGAATGTACCCGAAGTAGGCACTGTTGGGACCATGTATGGTTTTATCGAATTCCTTTCAGACGATTCTATAAAAATGGCAGTGGGGCAATTGGGTGAAAAGATCACCGCCATTACCCCACAGAATTCCATTGTCCTTACTCGGGACGAATGATCTATACTATTTGATTTCTGAGCAGATCCTCAAAAGTTTCTCGTTTGCGGATTAGTTTCCAATCGCCATCAATGAATAAGGCTTCAGCAGGGCGGTAACGGCTGTTGTAATTGCTTGCCATAGTAAAGCAATAGGCGCCGGCATTACTAAAGCTCAACACATCGCCTTCAGAAATCTCAGAAATGCGTCTGTTGTTGGCAAAGGTGTCTGTTTCACAGATATACCCAACCACGGAGTAGAAGCGCTCTTTACCTTCAGCATTAGAGATGTTTCTGATCTGATGCTGAGCTCCATATAGCATAGGTCGGATCAAATGATTGAAACCACTATCGACTTGTGCAAAGACTGTTGAGGTAGTTTGCTTAATGGCATTTACGCGCACCAAGAATTGACCGGCTTGACTCACTAAGAACTTCCCTGGTTCAAAGGATAGGGTTAGCGGACGGCCGTATTCCGCCTCAAATTCATTAAAACGTTGGCTCAACTTTTCTCCAAATTCTTCTACATTGGTTTCTATATCACCCGCTTTATAGGGTACTTTGAATCCACTTCCGAAGTCGATAAAGTCCAAAGTCTTAAAGTGTTTCGCCGTCTCAAAGAGGATCTCAGAAGCGTAAAGAAAAACCTCTACGTCCAAAATATCACTTCCTGTATGCATGTGAATTCCGTTGATGTGCATTCCCGTATTCTCCACGATTCTCAAGATATGTGGCAATTGGTGGATGCTGATCCCAAACTTGCTATCAATATGCCCCACAGAAATGTTGGTGTTACCACCAGCCATTACGTGTGGATTGATACGGATACAAACAGGTACATCAGGATGGGCCGTTCCAAACTGCTCTAAAATGGCGAGGTTATCAATATTGATCTGCACCCCTTTGGCAGCAACTTGCTCGATCTCTTCAAAGGAAACTCCGTTAGGAGTGTATATTATGTCTTTAGGATCTGCGCCGGCCTCTAAGCCCAAAAGGACTTCTTGAATGGAAACCGTATCTAAACCAGCGCCGAGCCCATTGATGAGTTTTAAAATGGACAAATTACTGGAAGCCTTGACCGCGTAGTGGATCTTGAGTTTCTTCACCTGTTTAAAAGCTGCAGTGAGGCGTTTGTATTGAGACGCGATCATTTGGGCGTCATACACATACAAAGGGCTGTCAAAGCGATCTACAGCTGTTAAAAGGTCTTGATTTGTCATTGTTTTAAAATTTTAGCCCACTAAATTAAGCAAGCCGGTTAAATCTTCTGCAAGACAGAGTCGATAAAAAAGTGTTAAGCTTTCGATAAGTGTTCTATTTTCTAGTTGAAATTTGTTGGTTCAGACCGTTCGCATTTGCTACCTTTGCAAAACAGAAAAAAACACGACCGAGCATATGAATCTACACGAATATCAAGGCAAGGAAATATTAAACAGTTTCGGGGTACAGATCCAAAGAGGATACGTAGCCGAAACTCCAGAGCAGGCTGTTGATGCTGCAAAAAAATTAACTGAGGAGACCGGAACCGGTTGGCACGTGATCAAAGCACAGGTTCACGCTGGGGGTCGCGGAAAAGGTGGCGGAGTAAAATTGGCCAAGAACTTGGATGAAGTTCGCGAGATTTCCGATCAGATCTTAGGCATGCAACTCATCACTCCGCAGACTTCTGCAGAAGGGAAAACTGTTCACCAAGTTTTAATTGCTGAAGATGTTTACTATCCAGGCGATTCAGAACCAAAGGAATACTATATGAGTGTACTTTTGGATCGTGCTGCAGGTAAGAATATGATCATGTACTCTCCACAAGGAGGTATGGACATTGAAGCCGTTGCTGAGGAAACACCAGAATTGATCTTTACAGAGACTGTAGAGCCAGACACCGGATTGCTTCCTTTCCAAGCGCGTCGTATTGCCTTTAACCTAGGCTTGAGCGGTAAGGCGTTTAAAGAGATGACCAAGTTCGTTTTTGCTTTGTACAAAGCGTATGAGAACTCAGACTCTTCACTTTTTGAGATCAACCCAGTTTTAAAGACCAGTGATGATCGTGTGATC
>NZ_JABSPU010000120.1 GCF_013214815.1 Gilvibacter sp. | reverse complement strand
GGTGAACGAGAAAGAGGCAAAAGCTAATCAAGGCAAAGAAATAAAGTTTGTGTTAGAGGGGTGGAGTCCGCAGCAAAACCCCTCGTTTTTAAAATAGAGAAGCATGAAAGTAGGACAAACGGTATATTTTCGCCCAACCCATTCGCAGATGATGCTTGGACCAAAAAGGAAGGGGTTATAACATCAGCCAAGGGCGCGCACTTGATTATCCGCATGGATGGAGAAGCTAGTGTGGGCAAGTATCATCCTACATGGGAAATGGAATATTTTTAAAACGAACTGTTGCATTTTTTGCACACGTTCAATTTATCAACCTTAAAGAACAGAAACAATGGATAATATGATAAAACAGCTCAGAGCGCTACTTGCTCCCTATGACAAGGATCAAGTGGAAGAGTTCTTAAAAGTGCTTTTCATTAAAGCTCAGGACTCTAAAACAGCATGGTTAACTGCTGTGCCAGCACTCACCTTGCAAGGGCTTTTTGCCAAGGCACAAAAGTGGGGACTGTTGATTGACTTTGAGAACGTGACCATTGATAAGCGTGGACCTAACAAGCAGGGAGTTACAACATACAGTTTAAGACTAGACTATCACGCCATGCAAAACGTGGTGATAAATAAGTTTCCTGACGCCAAGTTCACGACTGGCGTCATCTACCAAGGGGACGCTTTCGAGTACAAGTCTACAGATGCAGGCGTCCAATTCAATTACGTCCCTAAAAACATCTTTGAAAAAGGCAAGACAGCAATAGGTGTGTTCTGTCACTTGACGGCTAGCGGCATTGCGGATCTTATGATTACCTTGAACATGGAGGACCTTGCTAAGATGCAATCGAGTTCCACGATGGCCTATATTTGGAAGAACTGGTGGTCAGAAATGGCTATTAAGTCCGCCATCAAAAGAGCCTGCAAGCGCATCATGTATCTGGATAAAGACCTTGCCCAGATGGTCAATGAGGACAACTTAAACTCAAATCCCGATTTACTAAACCTTCCAGAAGGTGTAAAGGAGCAGATTGCTCAGGCGCAAACCAGAGATGACCTAGCGACTATCTATCACGAGTACAACGGCAAGCTCAAGACGCCCGAAGCTCAGGCAGCATTCCAAACACAGCTTTCAGAAAAGCAATGGGAATTAAACTCTGAGGCAGCATGAGCGAATTGACAACCATAGCAAGATCAGAGCTCATTACCATTCACAAAAATGTGCTGCAAGGCAGCAACGAGTGGCATGAGCTCCGCAGTGGCAAGTTCACATCTTCCAAGGCCAACACCATAGCCACAGCAGGAAAAGGTCTTGTGACGTATGTGTCGGAGATTCTAGAGCCTCATGTGTGTGGCAATATCTCCCCCAGATTCCAAGGAAGTGCAGATACCCAGCGGGGCAACATGCTAGAGCCAATTGCTAGGACCATGTACGCTTTTGAAACTGGTCGCATGGTCAGAGAAGTTGCCTTCGTCCAAGCAGGGGATTTTATAGGAGTTAGCCCCGATGGCCTTGTGGGCGATGATGGCCTTGTGGAAATCAAATGCCGCAACAATGCCAAGCACATCGCCATTGCTCTACAGGGCGAGCCATCTAAAGAGGCATACATGCAGATGCAGATGCAGATGCTTGTAACAGGCCGCCAGTGGTGCGACTTTATCGCCTACAATCCCTATGTCATGGGCAAGCCCTTGATTATTCAGCGAATCTTCCCAGACGAAAAGGCCTTCGCCAAGCTCTTGAATGGGCTAGAAAAAGGCATTGCTATGCTAGAGCGTGGATGGGAATTATTCAACACTGAATCAGAATTGATTGACATTGAGCTGCCTATTGACGAGGCGGCTTTTTAAACCAACCAGCAGCATGAGCAGAGAAACAACCGAATACTACGAGGCGATGAAAGAAAAGCGCCAATAGATCCAGCAGGATCGCCTAGAGTATGCTAAAGAAGAGCTGGATAAGCTCAGTATTGATATTGTCCAAGAAACAGCCTCTGAGCTGCAATTTTATCACAACGGGTACCTTGTTAAGTACTTCCCTTATACGGGATGGCACACTGGTAAGTCTATAAAGGACGGTCGGGGATGGAAGAAGCTCAAAGAACAATTGACAGCATGACAACAGAAGAACTAAAGCAATGGAGCCAATCGACCCTTTATGGAGATGGTCCTAGTGGTGGATTTGTGATCCACGCTCCACAGGGAACCGAGTATTCTGCATGGTTCGCCAAGTGGGCTGATCCAATGGGCCAAGTATGGGATGTAGACGGGCAACTTGTAGAGCGGTTTGCCGTGGGTGTCCCCATTGAAAAAATGGTAACTGCGTTCAAGCAGCATTACCCTACCAGAGTTCCAGTATTCAAGATTGCATTTGTGAACCCACGTGAACAATTGCAGCAACCAATTTTGTAGTCATGATAGCAACATTCCACTATAAATCAGGACCGATAAGAAGCGTGTGCATCAGCGGCATTATCAGTGCTAACTTTATGCTAGGTAGTGACAAAGCATTGGAATTGCGGACAACATCGGGTGTTAGGTACTTGGAGTTTTGCAGTCCAGACGACGCCTTAAGTGCGCGACTTTGGATTGACCAAGGTAAGTCTTTTGAGGATATTGACCCCAAATTAGTTAGATGTAGCTCAGAAGTGCCAGTCAAGTAACCTAGCAGGCACCCGCATTGCCTTAGGCGAAAAGTAAACTACTTCAAGCCATTTTTAGACGAGATAAATTAGATGAAACAAAGACTAAAGCAACTAGCAACCAAAGCCCGTCATTGGGCTATCAAAAAGCTTGGTGGGTATGTGGAGCAAAGACCTGCGCTGCCACCGATGCAAATGTACGGACCAGTCGAGGATTATACTGTAGAGCGATTAGAGGGGCGTGTCAATGTCGCCAGAGTTCTTAATGCTAACGAAGTTGAACACGTCGTGAAGCGCGAATTTGTTTACAATCTAGATCTAAGCGAGTTTATTGAAGTGCATTTTACTGACGATCCTATGGAGGGCAAAGTGATGCACATGGATCTGCGATTACTTAAAAAGAAACAACCATGAACTACTGGCAAGCCATAGAAGGAAAGAAAACCTTATTCCTAATCCTGACCAAGCAATGGTACGACATGATCCTATCAGGAGTCAAGAAGGAAGAATACAGAGCTATAACCGACTACTACAAAGCGCGCCTCAAGAAGGACTTTGACTTTGATGTGGTGATCTTCCGCAATGGCTACTCAGGCAATAGCCGTAGCATGGTGGTAGAAGTAGTGAAGCAGCCTCGTGTTGGGACAGGGAAGGTAGAGTGGGGAGCGAAGGAAGGGGAGAAGTATTATGTAACAGGACTGGGCGAAGTGATTTGGTCCAGTGAAATGGAAGTAGCAGCATGAATTATCTTAATGAGCTGGTGTTTCATTTCGAAGAAAAAGATAACTTCAAGAGTCTTGTTAATGAGTCGGAGCCGATTTATCTTTA
>NZ_JABSPU010000012.1 GCF_013214815.1 Gilvibacter sp. | reverse complement strand
TTCATCTATGTAAATAATTTTTATCGAGCTGGCAATCAAGCAAATAAAAATTATTTACATAGATCAACCGCTTCGCTTTCGCACAAAAAATTCAATTATAGCAGTGGGTATGCTAATAAATAAATTTGTTTGTGCTCATTTCATGGCATCATTTTTCTCAAAGATACCAAAAATGACCTCTTAATTGGACAAAGAAAAACGGTAAACGATCTTCCCGATCTGTTTTGCAGGCGCATTGGGGTCTGCATTGAATTTGGTATCCATCGCAGCGCGTTTGGCCGGCTCGAGCAAACAGCGTGAATTGTTAGTAGTCCCGCGAACTCCGGGAGTAGCGCTAATTACGTTCCCGTTGCGATCCACCTCTATACTCACCACTACGATTCCAGCCTCGTTACAGTCTTGCTGATACTTCTCTTTGTTCAAAGCCGAGCGTCCGCCAAGCTGATAGTTTCCATCTCCGTCTAGGCCTTTACCGGTTCCGTAATAGCTGCTGGCATTTGGGTCTCCATTGGGATCTCCTTTGTCACCTCCAGTGGCGTCAGGACCTTCTCCTCCATCGGTCTTTCCGTCATTTTTGGGACCGTTGATGATAGATGATAGGGCATCGGTTGTGCTTTTATCTGGCTTGGGATCTGGTTTCTTTTCAGTCTCAACCGGCTTCTCCTCCTCTGCAGGTTTGGTCTCTACAGGTTTCTTATCATCCTTAACCACAGGCGCGTCTTCAATGTCTTGAGTTACCACGTCTTCATTGATGTCTTTAGAAGTTTCCTGTGGATTGGATTGCGTTTGCTGCGGAGCTGTTCTTACGGTCTCTTGCGGCTGCACATTTCCTGAGCCTGTAGCGCTGGTCCCAAAATTAATGGCGATCCCGCCTTCTGGTGGTGGATCGAGATATTTCAATCCGAAGAAAAAGAGCAACAACAGCAGTATGGCCATTAAGGCAGAACTGATGCGAAAACTCTTGCGTTTGTGCTCGGTATCTAAAAATCCCATATTAATTCGGGCGTACGGCGAGTACGACTTTAAAATTGTTCTTGTTGGCAATATCCATCACCAAAACGGCCTTTTCAATAGGCACGCCTTCTTCTGCACGCAGAATGATAGTCGGGGAATCCTGACCGCCTAAAGCTGCTTGCAGTTCACTTTCTATGCTGTACTCACTTACGCGCTCTTTATTCACGTAGTAAGCTCCTCCTTTAGTAATGCTCACAGAAGCATTTTGCTGCGCCGTGGTCTTCCCTTTGGCCTTTGGAAGCACTAGGTTGAGCGCATCTGGAGTTACGTTAGACGAGGTCAGCAAAAAGAACACCAACAACAGAAATACAATGTCTGTCATGGAGCTCATGCTGAACTCGGCCTTTACTTTATTTCTTCCTCTTAGATTCATACTGCCGTATCTAAGCTGGTTCGTTTAGAAGATCTAGGAAGTCAACAGCATTGGCCTCCATTTGGTGCACAACCTTGTCCGTCTTAACTACTAAGTGGTTGTAACCCATATAGGCAATAATACCTACCACAAGTCCTGCAACCGTAGTGGTCATGGCCGTATAAATTCCTTCTGCTAAAGAGCCCATCTCTGCTTGTCCACTGCTTGTGGCCAATTGATGGAAAGCTAAAACCATACCAATAACCGTCCCTAAGAAACCGATCATAGGAGCAGCCCCCGCAATGGTAGCAAGGATACTTACGTTCTTTTCCATTTTATAGACTTCCAAACGTCCCGCATTCTCAATGGCGGTGTTGATGTCGTCTAATGGACTTCCGATTCTTGAAATTCCCTTTTCGGTCAAACGAGCTACTGGAGAGTTCTGCTGAACACATAAAAGCTTTGCTGCCTCTAGGTTTCCAGAGCCTACATTGTCTCGAATTTGATTCATAAAATTGCCGTCTATCTTGGAAGCTGATTTGATCGCAAACAGGCGTTCAAAGTAGATATACATGGCCACAAAAAGCAGCACGAATAAAACAGCGATAATGATTTGACCGGCAACTCCTCCGTTGAGCAGGAGTTCCATCAATGAGATCGTTTTTTCTTCAACGACAGGTTCCAGGCCATCTACAGCATCGGTAGTTGGGTCCTGAAGTAGGAAATTCAACATAGTTTAGGTTTAATAATGGTAGAACGAACAATACGTTCAGAAATTGTAAGGGCTTAAACGAGTAGCACGCGTTGGAACAGAAGATACACTCCAGCTCCTACGGCAAAACCTACGAATGCTAACCAAGTAATTTTCTTTAAATACCAGATAAAATCGATCTTCTCCATTCCCATTGCAGCTACACCGGCAGCAGAACCAATGATCAACATAGATCCTCCGGTTCCTGCAGAATAGGCTATAAAATGCCACAATACAGAGTCGGTTGGAGATTCATACATTCCAATAGACGCTGCTACTAGCGGTACGTTATCAATAATGGCTGAGAAAATACCCAGTAAGATCACTACCACATCCTCATAAGGAATGGCGCCTTGCAATACCTCTGCCAAATAACGCAGGGTACCTACTTGCTCTCCGTCCATGGAAGTTCCGTAAACCAAACTCTCCAGTCCAGCAACGGCCATCAGGATTCCCAAGAAGAAAAGGATACTTGATATTTCAATACGCGACAAGGCTTTGTGCGCCGAGTATTTATGTCTTTCAGATTCTGAGAAATCTTCTTCTGGGTGAATGTATTCTGAAACTAACCACACAATTCCCAAGGCGAACATCATCCCAATATAAGGGGGTAAGTGGGTTACTGTTTTAAAGATCGGCACCGATACGATCATCCCCAAACCGAGGAACAACATCGTCTTACTACTGAGTAATTTGCGACCGTCCGCATCCTCATCTTCATCTACACCAGTTACTTCTCCTTGGAAAGGCTTCATGCGGCTGGCAATTAAGAACGGCACAATGAAACAGGCAATAGACGGCAAGACTACAAACTTCACCAAACCTAGCGCAGTCACCTTATTCGCGATCCAAAGCATGGTGGTCGTTACGTCTCCAATAGGCGACCAAGCACCTCCAGCATTTGCTGCAATCACTACCATGGAGGCAAACCAAAGACGATCTTCACGTGTTGGAATCAACTTGCGCAGCAAGGTTACCAATACGATCGTTGCCGTAAGGTTATCAATGATGGCTGATAGAATGAAGGCCAAAATACCAATGATCCAAAGCAGACGCTTCTTACTCTTGGTCTTAACGGCTCCCTTTAGAATCTCAAAACCACGGTGCAGATCAATGATCTCCACAATGGTCATGGCCCCTATCAGGAAGATGAGTATCTCCGCCGTTTTACCCAGGTGATGCAACAGGGTATTGGAGAAGCCTTCCTCCATATGATGATCCCCCGCTATATAGGTAAACACATTCTCATGGGTATCAATGACACTAAACCAGCCCGAGGCAAATCCAACAGAAAGGACAGCCCAGATAAGGGCAGCCATAATTAGGGCAGGCACTGTTTTATCGAGTCGAAGCGGATGCTCCAAGGTGATTGATAAATAACCAAAGACAAAAATGAGAATGATGATAGATTCCATACAGTTGGTAGTTTATATGAGTTGTTTTAAAGCGATCTCAAATGCGGTTTCGCTTATTCTTGTTTTATTCGGATTCGATTGGTGTGTAGCTTCCAAAGCACGTCTAATGGTCTGCGAAGTATCGTTGAAGATCGCTTCATCGGTCATCTGTACTTTTCGCTCCATAAAGTAAGCAAAAACTCTGGCCATTCCACAATTTGAAATAAAATCTGGGATCAAACTAACCTCGCGGTCTGTGTGCTCCATAATGGAACCGAAGAAAATCTCCGGATCAGCAAAAGGAACATTCGCTCCACAAGAGATCACTTCCAAACCAGAAGAAATCATTTGATCGATCTGATCCTGCGTGATCAAACGAGAGGCCGCACAAGGTGCAAAGACCTCAGTCTCTAGCCCCCAGATACGCTCGTTCATTTCCTCAAACGGGATCATATTGTCCACCATGAGTTCATTGCCTCGTTTGTTCAAAAAGAACTCGGTAACCTCCTCCATAGAGAAACCGGTTTCATTGATCACTCCGCCATGACGGTCAATGATTCCCACAACCTTCGCCCCCATTAAGGCCAGATAATAAGCTGCAGCTGAACCCACGTTTCCAAAACCTTGGATTACGGCACGCTTTCCGACTACAGATCCGCCGTAAACCTCGTAGTAGTGTTTTACAGCTTCCGCAACACCAAAACCAGTGATCATATCGGCCACTGTGTATTTTTTAGTTACGTCCGGGGAGTAGTTCGGGTTTTCAATTACTTTGATCACCCCTTGGCGCAATTGACCAATGCGGTTGATCTTGTCGGCCTCAGTCGGCTTAAAGTGTCCTGAGAAAACTCCTTCCTGCGGATGCCAAACACCGCTGGCTTCCGTTATTGGAATTACTTCGTGGATTTCATCAACATTGAGATCTCCACCTGTACCGTAATAGGATTTCAGCAAAGGAGAAACGGCCGCATACCAACGCTCTAAAACTTCCTTTTTCCGAGGATCTGCAGGATCGAAATTGATCCCCGATTTAGCGCCTCCAATGGCAGGTCCGGAAACTGTAAATTTCACTTCCATGGTTTTGGCCAATGAAAGTACTTCATTCATATCCAAACCTTTGCGCATTCTGGTTCCACCACCAGCAGCTCCACCACGGAGCGAATTGATGACCGTCCAGCCTTCTGCGTCGGTGTATGGATCATTCCAATGGAACACGATTTCTGGTGCTTTATTCTCGTAAGCTTTAAGGAGTTGTTTCATTTAGTTGGTTGACATTGTAGCATGACAAATATAACAAACTTAAGTACCCAAACCGTTCGTGATAACTAAATATTAGCGTTAAATATCAGCCCGCTAGAATGATCCTTACTGGCCCCAGTGACCGAAGCTAAACAATTGACCTCATCACGCAGTTTGAGAACGCCTAAAAGGGCAAAAATCAAGGCCTCTTTATATTCAATAAGTTGCTTGTCCGGCACAGTGATTTTCAATGACTTATACGACTCTATTCGTTGTAAGAGGTATTCATTATGGGCTCCGCCTCCAGTAAATAGGACCTTGCTTTCTTCTTTTAAGGGTTTGGCTATCTGATAAGCCATATGCTCCACAAATGTAGCTAGAGCATCTGCTGGCGTGAGCTCATTGAGTTTGAACTTTTTATGAATTTCACTGCGGACCCATTCCAGTCCTAAAGACTTTGGCGGCTCTTGCGCGTAATAATCCAAACCGTTGAGTTGTTTCAATAGCTCATCATTTACGGTTCCGCTTTGGGCAATCTTTCCACCATCGTCATAATCCAGTCCTAATGGCTCAACTAGCTTATTGAGTATGATATTGACCGGACAGAGATCATAGGCAATCCGCAGGCCATCTTGTTCATAAGAAAGGTTTGCAAAACCTCCAAGGTTGATGCAGTAATCAAAAGCTCCAAAAAGCAATCGATCTCCGATGGGAACCAAAGGAGCCCCTTGCCCACCCAAGGCGACATCTTGTACTCTAAAGTCACAAACCACTCGCTGCCCGCTGATCTCAGCGATCCTTTTTTGATTGCCGATCTGTCGTGTTACTCCCAGATCCGGACGATGCAATGCCGTATGGCCGTGGGAACAGACCGCGTCCAAATGCTGAATGTTGTATTTAGAAATAAATGCTTTGATCTGCTCGCCTAAAAACTGCGAATAGCGCGAATCTGCCGCGTCCAATTCCTCTGGATTTAGACTGACCAGATCGGCCAAAAAAGCCTTCTCACGCTTTTCGTCGTAGGGTAACATTTGGGTGTGTCCAAATTCATAAGTCCAAACCCCTTGATCTACAGTGAAGAAAACCTCAGCCAAGTCAATCCCGTCCAGCGATGTGCCAGACATTACTCCCAAGACGTGATATTGATTTTTAAGCATTCTTAAAAATAACAGGATTTATTGAAAATATGCTATTTAAGAAGTATCTTTGCTAACCTTTTTTGAGAATAATTTAAAGAATACTGAATTCCATGGATTTTACCTTAACCGAAGAACATGAAATGATCCGCGAAGCGGCTCGTGATTTTGCTAAGAACGAATTGCTTCCAGGCGTTGTAGAGCGCGACAACAAACAAGAATTCCCTGCAGCCCAGATCAAGCAGATGGGAGAACTTGGATTTATGGGAATGATGGTTGATCCGCAGTACGGCGGAGGCGGAATGGACACGGTTTCATACGTGTTGGCCATGGAAGAACTCAGCAAAATTGATGCCTCTGCATCGGTAGTGATGTCTGTAAACAACTCCTTGGTATGTTACGGAATTCAAGCCTTCGGTAGCGATATGCACAAGGAGAAGTACTTGACCAAATTGGCCTCTGGAGAAGCTCTTGGAGCTTTTTGTTTGAGTGAGCCGGAAGCAGGATCAGATGCAACTTCTCAAAAAACTACAGCCATTGACATGGGTGACCACTACGTGCTCAACGGAACCAAGAACTGGATCACCAACGGAAGCACCTCGGATTATTATATTGTGATCGCTCAAACCGATCGCGATAAAGGTCACCGCGGAATCAATGCGCTTATTGTAGAAAAAGGATGGGAAGGTTTTGAGATCGGCCCTAAAGAAGATAAACTCGGTATCCGCGGAAGCGACACTCACTCTTTGATCTTTAACGATGTTAAGGTTCCTAAGGAGAACCGTATCGGTGAAGATGGCTTCGGATTCAAATTCGCCATGAAGACCCTAAGCGGTGGACGTATTGGAATTGCCGCTCAGGCTTTAGGTATTGCTCAAGGAGCTTACGAATTGGCCAGAGAGTACTCTAAAGTGCGTAAGGCTTTTGGCACAGAGATCTGCAACCACCAAGCTATTGCCTTTAAGTTGGCAGACATGCATGTAAAGATCGAAGCTGCTCGTCATTTGGTAATGAAAGCTGCTTGGGATAAAGACAACGGCAATAATTACGACTTGAGCGGGGCTATGGCTAAACTATACGCCTCTCAAGTTGCCATGGAAGTAACGGTAGAAGCGGTACAAGTACACGGCGGAAACGGTTATGTAAAAGAATATCACGTGGAGCGACTGATGCGTGACGCGAAGATCACACAGATCTACGAAGGAACTAGCGAGATCCAAAAGATCGTGATCTCCAGAAGTCTATTGAAAGATTAATCTGAATTAGCCCACTGTTAAAAGCCCCGAGTTATCCGCTCGGGGTTTTTTTTGAAATCGCTCAAATTGTACACTATAGTTGCTTTTTGTAACATTTTGACTTCGTTTAAGACTAATAGTCGAAAGCTTTTCCAAAATGAGTGCCTTAACTCATTTTTTTTACCGAAATTGATACTCCGAAAATTTTAGCAACCTTAAAACAATAGTCTTACTATGGCTGACGATTTTGACTTATTAGAGACCGATTCTGGCCCCGCACAAGAGAAAGTAGATGTGAACTGGGGTAAAACCATGGACCAAATGAAAGCCAAGTTGGCGCAAGAGGACGATCCGGAAGTTCGTCAAAAGATACTCAACGCGACCTTGGACGACGTAGTAGGCATGGCAGAAAAGGATCGCAGCTCCCTATTAGAAGCGATCAAAGACCTTACGGACTATCAGGATGAAGTAGGAATCATCTTCGAGAAGTTCTCTACCCTCAATGCAGAGGAACAAAAAGTAATTGACCGTGCACAAGCAGCTTTGGACAAAGCCAAGGTGGAACTGCAAGATGCGGAGAACGTCAAGGACAATTGGTGGAACAACCTTTTTGGACGCAAGTCCCGCATCAAGCGCAAAGAAGAAGAGCTCAAAGCGGCAGAAAAAGCCCGTGATGCAGCAGACCTTCGCGCCAAGCAAATGTTCCAAGAGCGCATTGAGAATGCAGACATCCAAACCTTGCTCAATGAGCTTTCGTACAAGAGTCAGGCTGCCGTTACCCGTTTGAAGAACCGTGAGGTAGAGATCAAAGAGGTAGAAGAGAAATTGCAGGTAGCTATTGTTGAAGCTTCCAAGAACCATAACAAGGCCTTGGAGAAAAAGCAAGAGACTGAAGAAAAACTCGAAGAGCAATACGCTCTTTTAAAGCAAGCCCGTCAAGAGCTTGAGGAGATCACTGACAAGCAATCACCAGAGTATTCTGAGGCCATTGCCAAGATCACTCAGCTGGAACAAAAGGTAGAAGAACTGGAAGGTCTTAAAAACGCCTACACTACCCTTGCCGCTTCTAAGGACAGCTTTGTGCACAAGCACAACTTGACCATCAAAGTATTGACTTCTCTGCGCAGCAATTTGCAATCGCATAGAGCCAAGCTTAAAAGTGATACCGACGAGCGTCTGAAGTATTACGACGGATATGTGGTTGCCCTTAAAGCGAGAACCGATCAAGAGTTCGCAGCGATCTTAGAGCACTTAGGGGTTAAAACCGACGAGCATATTGGACAAACCCTAGCGGCAATGCACACGGCTTCTGCCAAGGCGCGTCAGCAGATGATGGACAACATCCCAGTTCACGAGAAAGTGATGCAAGGTGTTTACAGTTCCTATGCCGAGGCTTTACAAGAACTGCGTAAAAAGGATGCAGAGATCCAAAAAGACTTTGCCAACCGTTACGGGATTGACATGAAGGAGATCTTTGAGGACTATTACGCTACTGATGATGCTCCTGCACCAAGCGGTGACGGCGGCGGTGATGATCCGGCTCCGGCTCCAGACCCTGCAGACGACGACTTGCTCGGATAAACTCCGAAGCCACATCTTTTAATTTTAAACTTTCACGTGAAAGCGAGAGCTTATGGGCTTACATGACATAGTTACTCCCTTGGATTCTGCGGTTCTAGAAACCAAAGAACAGTACAAGGCGTATTTCAAACTGGTCAAACACGGTTTCAATGCTTTGGTTGATGCCCTAAAACAAAAGGACATCTGTACCGAACGCGAACTCGAGTTCCTGTCCCAGTACTGTGACTTGATGCTCTACAGCTTGGAAGCTTTCCGTGTGAAGTACCTCTTTGACGATGAGGAAAAGATGCGGATCGATCTCACGGAGTCCGGATTTCCAAACTTTTTGGAGTTCCGGTACTTGCTCAATGATCTGGCCCTCAAGCAAGAATTCATTGAAAAATTGCCTCCGGCTCTGCAACTCAAAGAAGAGTTTTTGGACACGCTCTTAAAGCAAAAAAAGCCAGTAGCAGATAAAAAATTACATCAAGCGGCGTCTATTGTTTACTATACATCGGTAGACCGCAACTATATCTTTAGACGCTTTGTACAAGGGAAAATTGTGCGTACCAACGACAGAACTATTGGTCGCAATTTGGTGAGCTGGTCCTTTTATGACGTTACGCTCAACAGGCCTTTTGTAGGCTATATGTACTTTGACGTGAACAAGACCAGCGTTGCGGACTATCAGGCGGAGATCTATGAAGCCTTAGAAAAGGTTGCGGATCGCAATATGGACGTAGAGATGATGGCCTATGCCATTGACAAGCGTTTGCCTAAACTGTATCCGCGTAGTTTAAAGCTGATTGACCTTGGGCCGTTGCACAGCATCTTTGCCAAAGATGAACTGGCCATTACGCACAGTTTGCTCAAAGCCATTGGCAACAAAGATCTGGACCTATCGAATTTTGCGTTTTCGCTCAGAGCGGCGCATATCGAATCCAAAGGCACCTTTAAAGAAGGGAGCTTTTTCAACAAGCAGCACTTCCAGATTTGGTCAGAACCCAAGCGGGAACGCCTGCTCTTTGCACCCCACCGGACGTTGCAGATTTTGTACAACGACATTCCGGACGAACTGAATTTATTGACACAGAACCCTATAGAAATCCCTGCTGTAAACCTTTAATATATGGAACACAATACCACATTTCCCATCAAAAAGAACGAACTGGAAGCCCTCCGCGAAGAAGCGGCCTCTTACCTTAAAGGTGTTCAATGGGAACAGGGTATGAAAGCCAAGAATAGAGAGAAGGACGGCAAAGACGATTCTATTCTACTCTACCTCTCTAAAGCGACTGGCAATGGCAAAACAGACGTGACCTCTGTTTCCAAGACCATTTTAGGGCTTAAAAAGCGCTTGCTGAATGATTCTATTGCCATTCCTTTAGCTCTGAACCAATCCCTTATGGCGCTGCAAGAAGGCCTCAGTATGGGTATTTGGTTAAAGGACGCCTATTCTGATGCCAGCGGTCTTTCTGCCATGCAAGAGCAGCGCAGCAGTTTAGACGCTTCACGCCGCAGAGAATACGACAGCAAGATGCATACAGCCACGGCCTTTATGCTCTATGGGACTGCTTATAAGACGCTTTTCGATCTGAAGCCTCATGCTTCTGATGATCTGACTGTGCTTAAAAATAAATTCGCGGGGATTCCTGAGGTCTCTTTAGCTTCACCTATTAAAGGAATTGCCTGTATGCTTTTTTACTTTGACAAGTATTTGAGCCATCCAGAGATGATCACCTCAGACAAAGATGTGATTGATTTTACGGTGGTTTATTTTGAAGGATTGATTAGTGAGATCCAACTCCGCATCAGTTCTTTAGAATACACAGAGACCATTACCGACAGAACCTATAAACTAGACAACAGCGAGTTTGCTGTCTCTGGCTGGGAGAATGTCTTTGAAGGTACTGCACAGAGTGTAGAGTTTAATAAGATCCAGTTTGAACAGATTGTAGGCAACCGAGACGCTAAGCACTTTGCCCGCCGTTTGACTGAGCGTATGCTGAGTTATGATTTTGCAGCAAAGAAAAATCCGTTCCAAGAGTTGGGTGGCTTTATGCCGGTTTTTATGGGCTACGGAATTCCAGGTACAGGTAAAAGTATGTTGATCGCCGCTATGGCGACACGGCTTAAGGAATACTGTGAGATCTTGGAGATACCCTTTCTGTTCCATCCTATGCCAGACACGTTGATCTCTACTTTTCAAGGAGGTTCTGCGGAGAAAATGGTACAGTGGATGAAACCCATGCAAGACCCTACTAAGTTGATCTTTGCGCCTATAGACGATGCGGAGAACAACCTGCAAGAACGTACCGCTCAAGGAGTTTCTGCAGGGGTTAAAGAGGTTATTGGAGTGTTCTTACGCTACACAGAAGGAGCCTATGCCGTGAACTACGGAAACAGTGCCATTGGTCTATTTACAAACTTACCGGAGATGCTGGACAAAGCGGTGATCTCAAGGGTGCAGGCACGTTTTAAGATCGATGGAGCTCGAACCATTCCAGATTTTGTGGATCAGGACTATTTGTGGTGGAGCAAACTCAACGAAACCATGCCAGGCTTTGTGAATATGAAAGATCCGGAGAAATACGAATACTTAGCCAATCAAGGCTTGGCAAAGAATTTAGGGGAGATCTTAAAGCATGCTGAGCGTCCTAGTGAAGAGCGCGTATTGGAGATCTTTGAGCAGGTAGAATCCAAACATGCGCACGACAAGCATATGTTCTATGCGGAGCTCTACAAGAAGATTCAGGAGAGCTTTCCGTTTTTCTCCTCTCGAGATATTAGAAACATCCAGTCTGCGATTTCCTTGCGCTTAACAGACTTTGACTTGCCTGAGCAGTGGTTTGAGGATCCGACCTTGTATTTCAAAAAGGATTACGACACCAAATACACCATGCTTCAGGACCTGATGAAGCAGAACATGAAAGGCCTGGACTTTTCGGACATTAGAAGACAAGAGGTGGTGCGCTACTTAGACAACGTAGCAACCATTGCAGATACCGACTTTAAACGTAAAGTGGAACAACGCGTGAACGAGCTAAACATTCAAATGGAAGCTCGCGAGCAGTTTGAAAAAGGAACAGATTAATGGAGAAATTACAACAGGCAGGATTGTTTGGCGGCGGCTTGACCACGGTTTCTGGACCGTTGGTAGCGCGCTATAACGACTGTTTGGCCATGTTGGGAATCAAACCGGTTAAGCTCAAACGCTTTCAAATAGACGGTTTAGGGTGGAGTCCAGAGGTAGCTGCGGAGCTCAAAGACGATTACTACCTCAACCTGGGCGATGCCAATTCCTATGGGATCATTGTTTCTCCAGAGCAGTTTGATCAGCCTGTTTACAGACCCTTCCACAGTTTTGATCGGGATCTGATGTACGCTGTCTTTACGGCCTACCAAAGAGAGATCAAAGACATTACTAAAGATTCCGCGATCTGTTTGCATATAGACCAAGGCTTAGATACCTATTACGAGTCCTTTGATCTTTTGAAGATTGAAAAAGTGACCGTTCACTTTAAGATCAGTGGGGACTTGGACAAGAACAAGGCAGAGCAAATGGCCCTCATTGAGGAGTACAATACAGGGAACAATTTCTTCCACCGAGAGATCCACAAAAAGCTCTTGGCCTCTGCCCTAGCTTATGGAGATTTGCGGGAACGCAAAGTTCATTTGGAACCCATCAGTGTAGAAGTGAACTCTTTTTACACCAAAGCCTATGGCGGCGTATTTATCCTGCGTGACTTCATCAAAGAGATCATGGTCTTTGAGTCCATGGAAACCTTTAAGAGTTCCATCAGCAACACCACCCATGAAGTGATGTTGTTCCACAAGGACCACGAGGAACTGCATAAGACCCTAGTAGATCATTTGATCGTCGAATGCAATTTGAAGCGCTCAGAATCCACTCCGAAGTACCTGCGCATCAAAAAGCATTTGATGGTGGAAAACCTTAAGGAAACAGAACATCCTTTGGCAGAGATCTTAGGGAACGAGTTTCTGTACAAGCGTTATTTCAACACCTTGACAGATGCTCAGCGCAAGCTCATTAGCGGCGTGGAGATCTATAACGAGAAGATTGCCCAGAGCAACCAATATAAACGCAAGGACCTGGTAGATTACCGAATTTTCCTCGCCTTGCACGAACCTCATTCTTCTATTGAAGATGAGCACCGCGCTTTGATCTGGAAGCTGCTGGTTAAAATTATGCCGCTAGATCCTGTGGCCCTGTACTGGTTTGACAAAGAGAGCTTTTACGCCCATTTTGTAATCTATGACGTATCGTATCAGGATTGGATCGTGGCGCGTATAAAAGAACGCAATAAAGAATTTAAGTTATGACCATAGAGATCATTGTATTTATAGCTGCCATTTTGTTTGGAATTGTTGCCTACTGGCGCGAATCTAAAAACAATAAGTTCTACCGTTTGGTGAACAAGATCACTCACAGCAAAGAGCTGCAGATGGTGGCCGACAACCCTACAGGCTTTTTGTACCTCCAACCTTTTTTGATGCGCTTGGTGTGGATCACCGCAGGTTTTCTATTAGGCCTGATTTTGGTCATGGTCCTTACTCCGATCAACCTTTTTGTGGTACAGTATTTTGTGAGCGCCATAGTCGGAACCTTAGCGGGAACCTATATCGCTTCGGCCTTCTTTGTGACCAAGGAAGGACTCTCTAAGGAGAACTTAGTGGAAGCCGTTCAAAAAGGACGAGACTTTATAGAAGACTTGGCAGAAGGCAAGCCAGAAGCGGAGGCGGAAGAAGCTAAGGAGCCTACTCCAGAAGCAGAAGCAGAACCAGAACCTGAAGCGCCTAAAAAGAGCGCTAGAGAACGCCTAAAGGACAAAGGCATGATCAACTAATTAAAACACCATGAGTAGACTCAAAAGATATTGGCAACGCGGCAAGAAGCAGAAACGCAATGTGATTCTGCTGGGTTTGCTGGCTTTGATCCTCTTATTCATTCTGCGGGATGATTATCAGCCGGCACTGCTGTTTTTGCGCAAGTACATATTCTTGATTCTGCTCAGCGGAATCATTACCGTCTTTCTTTTTTCAAGATTTAGAAGGTCTCCTTCCACCGGAGCGCGTATAGGTTATATTGCAGGAATAGCGGGTTGGTTTGGTCTGCTGTGGTATGTAGGCTGGAGTTTGAACCTCTATCAATTCATGCAGTCTTATAATGTGTTCTCTGATCTGAACAAGATCGAAATTCATGAATTACCGCTTACGCAGAACGAACGCATTCAGCCGTTCAACAATATAGTGACCATGGCCTATGAGTCTATTGGAGAGACTCAAGAGGTGTCTTTACCACATTTGGTTCGGGTTGATGGCACCAATCAATGGACTATGGCCGTTCAGCCTGCCGAAGAATATATTTGGCAACGCATCAATGACAATACCGAAGAGCTTTTCAATGTGGATTCCACCACGCCATTTCCGCGTTTTTCAGAAGACAATAGAGTGAAGATCACCTTTTCTATTGGCGAATCTTTGGCCTGGAGCAGAAACACTTATAACGCCGTAGTACAGCGCTTCGGATTCTTTAAGCTCTTTACTTATGAGCCGAGCGATGTGTTCTATATGAAGAACGATGACGGCAAGTGGGTCCAAGTAGTGAGTTTGATCAAATGGAAAGGTTTCTTTTTTCCATATCCTACCTACGGAGGGGTTATGGTCATTGAACCGGGAGCACACGATTTTGGGGACTATGTGGAGCGTATCCTGATAGGAAAAGGAACCTATTATTCACCTGAGGAAACCAAGAACTATCCGTATCTGCAAAGACAGAATATATTGGCAGAGCAAGTCTCACGCATGCAAGCTCAGTCCTTGCAATTCTTGGGTGGATTTACAGATCCACTCCCTTGGAATAAAAAGACAGCTGTTAAAATCCCCGATCTGGAAGCTGATCAAAACCAGCAACCTTTCGTCACCGATTTCAATTGGGAAGGCATGAACGTGGGCGCCTATGACGGGCTGTACCACTGGTTTGGTTTAGAACCGATAGGTGATGAGCGCACTACCCTTTCTTTTAGTGTGATGATTCCTGCGGATGGAACCGATCAGTTGTTCTACTACAATCACGCTTCTAAAAATGAAGGCTTGGCAGGGGTTTCAGCTATGCCCTTAAAAGTGATCGAGTCACGCAAAGAATACGATTGGTCTGTCAATAGACCGGTAGAGTTTAGACCTTTTATCAAATACATTGGCGGGCGCAAGCGTATGTTTGTGATCACCACAGTGACCTCTGCCCGTGAGGATTCCAAAAGGTTTGACGGAGCTGCGACTCCAGATTTGGCACTCATTGATACTGACTACCGCGATGTGGTTTGGATAGATGCCAAAAAGCCACTCAGCTGGGGCGATGCTATTTTAGATCAGTTGGGAGAAACCTGGAAGGCCGATGAGAACTTGACGGATAAACAATTGTATCCTTATCAAGATCTGGACTTTCAACAAGAGAAAGTGGTAGACAGTATCATTCCGCTAGCGGTGGACAGTTTGGTCATTGACAGCGAGCGGGTAGAACTGCCGGGAGATACGATTCAGTAGCTTTTTATTTTGATTACACTAGTACGTATATTTTCTGGTGCTTTTATCCTTTGGGGATTATTAAACTTTATCGGAGCATCATTGATATCATCTGGGAATATTAATTACAACAAAGAACTACCCTTAAATGGTGTTGAGGATTTTGCAGTAGATAGCGAAGGAAACATATTTCTCGGCCTACAAGACTTCGGTAAGGTTCAGATGTACAATTCAAACGGGCAATTTATTAGAAACTGGCAGGTGGATAAGTCTGGCGGAACCTTTACCCTTAAAATCACTGGCAAAGATGAGCTTGTCATTTATTCGATTCGCAATAATAGTCTCACCTATTACAATTCACTTGGAAGTACGATAACTCCTCAGAAAAAACAAACCGAAACAATCGAATACTCCAGATCAGATAGAGAATTCACTGATCTTCAAAATAGAAAATACAAGCTTCAAGGAAATATACTTCAAGAAATAATTCAGCTCGAACCAGAGCGAAAACTTATCGTTAAAGAACCGTCAAAATTTGCAATCTTCGGCATTAAAATAGCATGGCTAATTGGGATATTGGGAGCAGTGGCTTCTTTCCTTTTAGAGAAACTTGAGAAACAGAAATCCGTCTAAAATTTTACAACAAGAAATTCCACACCAATCCAAAGCGGATCACCGCATCGCGGTAAGGATTCTGCGGATCTGAGAAGTAATCGGGGTTAGAGCTAAAGAGTGAGTTGAAGTGCTCGTATTTAAAGTACACCCGGGTTTGACGCACCTTAACGTTAAAGAACAGATCGATCAGCGGGAAGCCTCCAAACTCCTGCTCGTTCTGTAAATAGAACTCGCCCAAAACGGGATCGTATCGGTTCATCTCATAAGCCGTAAAGTACTTGAAGGTGACACCCGTTTGTACAAAGAGTGCTTTTTTAAACCACTCGTCTTCATAGAACAAAGAGTTTCTAGTTACCAATTCTGGAACTTTAAATACACTTTCTCCGTCCAAAAGAGTTTGGTACATGATGGTGTTGTTCAAACCGAATTTACGCCAACGCAGTTCACGAGACACTTTGACCTTTAAATAATCCACACGACCGCTAAACTGAAAGGGACGCGGGGTCGTAAAGCTCGTAGTCCCGTCTGTGGAGGTCACAGTCACACCATCAAAATAAGCGTAGTCTTCAATACCAGTATAGGTCACCTCAGCATCAAAAAGCTTATCAGAAGTTAAGAGGAATTGAAACTGTTGTTGCTTCACATTCTCAAAATCATTCTGCCAATTGTAATTGATATAGTCGCTTTGGTGTAGCAAAAAATTATAGTTTGGCGCGCGAGAAGTGATGGCTGCTCTGATGCGTACTTTGTTGTTATCGTTTATAGCATAACCAGCGCTACCTTCCAGATAATTCCCTTCAAATTCTCCGCTTACGTTAACGCCGATTCGACCTTCTAGGTCAAACCCTTTATAGCGCTTGGCATAACTACCTCCAACGCTAATGAAATCACCTTTTAAACGATTGGTAATGGTCTGGTTATCCAAAATAATCACCCGCTCATAACCGTAATTGAAGTTGGTATATCCCGCATAAAAACGCATATCTCCTACAATCGGGTTTTTGTATTCTACATTCCCTTCTGCATAAAACTCTTCTAAAGTAGAGCGGTCTTGCAAGTTGCTGGTCTCATAGGCTGGGCCAAATCCATCAAAAGGAGACTCTTGAAAATACTCAAAGTACTTATCCTCAAAACTCACAATATTCCCCACACGCAGGGTATTGGTTTGGGTGGAATCGGGCTGGATCAAAGCGTAATCGTGATCCAAATGAAAACGCTTACCTACCAAAATATTCTCTGCATCTTCAAAATTTACCTCTACCCGTCCGCGGTCATCAAATTCAGGATCGCCGGAGGTAAAGATCGGAATGAAATCGTCTCGAATCCCTCCGTTCTCATTGTTGAGCAGGTCTTGCGTGACCATATGGGCTCGGGCTCTATACCGCTTATCAGGAGAGAAATAATTGGTCGTAAATCTAAAGTTCCCCGTAGAGGTCAAGGTGCTTTGATAGTTTCCTAAGGAACGTAAACCTTTATAGGCAATAGAGAAATTGAGATTCGGTTGTGTATTGATGGTAAAGAAGGCATCCAACTGCTGTCCTTGTTGGAAGACCGTTTTAAAATACAATTCTGTTAATGGCGTAGGTACACTGTAGTAATAGGTGTCCTCAATTTCCATATAGTTGAAATGACGCGCTCGCGCACCGAATTCAGGAGCCAGACTCACTTTGGTCAGATCATATCCTAGACTGTTATAGGTCTGCCCAACATTGGCAAAAGGCAAAAGCTCAAAATCGTCCTTGCGTAGATAATTGAACTTATAATCCTTGGCCATGGTCAAGGTGGTGTCCAAATTGGTGGTGTCACGCTTTACTGAGATAATCTTGTACAGCTCAATCGGCGGTTTGTCCGTTGGATTGGTAATGTTGTTGTCAAAATCACCTCCGCGATTGTTATTGCGCCCATCATTACCTCCCTGCTGCTGATTGAACGGTACACCCGTACGTTGTGCCATCACTGGAGAGAAACCTCCAAGGAGCATCAATACGCCGAGAGCAAAGAAAAAAGACCTGTGGCTTTTTGAGGGTAGTAAAAAAAATCTGCGCTTCATTCCAGTAGTTGCACGCAAAGTTATACTTTTCAACGTATTCTTATCTTAAATTTGGAGGTGCTGAAGTTAAAAATTCATAAAACCCTCGTGGAATGCGGTACGGATGAAGCCGGACGCGGCTGTTTGGCCGGTCCTGTCACAGCTGCAGCGGTGATTTTACCCGATGATTTTAAACTTCCCGCGCTCAACGATTCTAAAAAATTAACCCACAAACAGCGGGAAGCCTTGCGCCCAATCATTGAGGAAAAGGCTTTGAGCTATGCGGTTTGTCATGTGTGGATGGAAGAGATCGATAAGATCAACATCCTCAATGCTTCCATCACTGCCATGCAGCGCGCTATTGAACAATTGGACCCCAAACCAGAATTCATTGCCGTGGACGGCAATCGGTTCAAGCCTGTTGAGGAGATTCCCCATGAATGTGTCATTAAGGGAGATGGGCGCTATTTACATATTGCAGCGGCCTCTGTATTGGCCAAGACCTATAGGGATGACATTATGTTGGAACTGCATGAAAAACACCCGCAATACGCCTGGGATGCCAATAAAGGCTATCCTACTCAGGCGCATCGAACGGCAATAAGAGAATTTGGCAGCACTCCTTATCACCGCATGAGTTTTAAACTTTTGCCGGAACAACTCAAATTGGACCTCTAGCTGTTAAAAACCTTTCGATAAACAGACTAAAGTCTGCTTTAAAAACGTTGCAATTCCTAGTATTTTTGTTCAATATGATGGGGCCTTTTAAAACAACACGATTACAACGAATTCTGCCTTCAGCCGGTTACGGTTTGCTTTTGCTGTTGCTTGTATTGCTGATCTCGGCCTGTGAATCAGAGCGTAAGTTTGACGGCAAACTGAGCTTTTACGTACCTGCAGACGCTAGCTTGATCATTCGCAGTTATGACCCCAAGGACATGATTAGTGAACTGGAGAATAACAGTTTTCTTAGAGGATACGAGCGCTCCGATAGTCTTCCTGGTATTGCGGCCTTGTGGTCACGCTTTGACACTTTAAACCCACAAGGAGAATCCTGGCTTTCATTTTCACCGAGTACGGACAGTGTACTCCAAATCGGGCTCATCACTAAAGTAAAATTGCTCCAACAAAATGACTCTCTTGCTGATCAAGGCTGGTTAGCAGCTATTCGCGTAAAGGAGAACAAAAAATTACAGCTCCAAACAGACAGCGGGCCGCTGTTCTTACAATTGGAAGAAGGTGTTTTGATCGCGGCAACTTCTGATGCGCTGCTTCAAAAAAGCATGGAAGGACCTGGTTTAAGCGGACAGCAATTGGGGAAACTTTCGGCCTCTTTGAATACAGACAAAGCTGCAGTATTCTTTAATAACGGACTGGCTAGCGAGTCTTCTTTTGGATCGGGTTGGCAAGGTGTTTCCTTAGAATTGCAACCTGATGGTTTTGGCTTTTATGGTGTTGGACAAACCAAAGATTCAACTGCCCTTTGGAGCCGAAACGATTTGGGACAGCCTGCCCAGCTCAATCTGCCCAGCATTGCTCCGGCCACTTCAACCTATATTATTGAGAGAAGTTATAAATCTCCCGTAGATACCCTTAGCAACAGATTGGACAGTAGCTTAGGAGCTCAGCTGCTTGACAATAGCAGTAGCTATGGTTATTTAGAAGGGAAAGGAGGAAAAGTCATCGCCTTTAAAGCTATAGACAGTTTGAATTTTCAGGATATCCTGAGTGCATATTCAAGTGAAAACGATCAGTTCAGAGCTATTAAACGCTACAGCCTAAACGACACCTTACAATTTGATGCAGACCAATTCCCATGGTTGAGCGCTGTTAAGGCGACTACTTTCTTTAGGTTGGAAGATTACTTTGTGTTTACTGAAGAGACGATCGCCTCAGAAGAAATAATAAGCAGCTACCGCAATAAAGCAAGTATAGCCAATCGTTCCGATTATTCTGGAATCAGTGCCGGCTTGAGTGATGTGGCGCATTTGAGAATCTACGGTCAACCGGAAAGACTAAAACCCTATTTGAGTGATGCTGCTAACGGTTTATTTGCTCAAGAAACTGAATTGAATCAGCAGCAGGAACACCAATTGATGGGGCTGCAGTACACTGCGTTGGACGGGGTGCTCTATTTACAAGGTCAAACCGTATTGCCTCAGGCCAAACAAACCACCACAGGCATTCAGGAACTGAGAAGCATTGCGCTGGGATCTTCTCCCTTGGCAGATCCGCAGTGGTTCTCTAACCACCGGACCAAAGGAAAAGATATCGTATATCCGGACGTGGACAACCCGCTCCACCTGCTTGCTTACAACGGAAAATCCCTTTGGACGCGCAAACTCGGCGAACCCATTTTAGGGAAGATTCAAGAGGTAGATTTGCTGAGAAACGGCAAAAAACAATTGGCTTTTGCTACAGCCAGCCGACTCTACATCATTGACCGCAACGGCGATGACGTTGGCTCCTTCCCTATCAAATTCAAGGATGAGGTTACCCAGCCCTTGGCCGTGTTTGACTACGACAACAACAGAAAATACCGCTTTGTCATTGTGCAAGACAAGGACATATTGATGTACGATGCGAAGGCCAAAATTGTTAAAGGTTTTACTTTTACAGAAGCACCAACTGCTCTAGCCATGCCCCCCCAACACTTGCGCATTGGCAATAAAGATTATTTGACCTTTCCGCTGACGGACGGCCGTCTTTTGATCAAAAGCCGTGTGGGGAAAGATCGGGTTAAGGTCAATAGTACATTTACCTTTGGAAGTTCTCCCATTTTTGAGGAAGGCGGCAACTTTGTCTTTATCTCGGGGGATGAAACCAAGGTCAGTATTGACACCCGCGGCGGAATCAGCCGCAAAGAACTTGGAGTTGAACAGGGTTTTTCCTTAGTGATCAGTGGCAAAACCAAGGTGTCTCTGGATGAAAATCTGCTGCGAATAAACGGGCGTCTCTATGAGTTACCTTACGGAGTTTACAGCGCTCCAGGCATATTTCAAGTGGGCCGAAAACGCTATGTCAGCCTTACAGATCTGCAGGAAAAAACGGTCTATGTCTTTGACACCAACGGGGATCTGCTGCCTAACTTCCCGGTTTATGGGACTACCTCCGGGGTCATTGGAGATGCCAACCGAAACCGCCGACCTAATTTACTGACCCAAAGTGACAAGAACACTTTGACCATCTACGAGTTTTAATCCTGACTTGTTTACTTCTAGCCTTAGTTAGGAACTAAAAGTTGATCAGCCACCAGAAAAACCCTGAATCTCAGATCAGGCGTATGATGTGCGCTAGCATTAAGTAACTTTAAACCAACTAATTAAACCGCATCGGAATGAAACCAAAGAACCTCCATCTGCTATGTGCCAGCTTTATATTTCTTTTCATCGCACCTCAATTACAGGCCCAGACCAAACGCATCAAAAGACCTCGCGGCAGTATTGGGGTAAGCAGTGCAGATCGGTTTGTACGTGAATCCTTTGACCTTTATGACAATGTTTACCGCTACGACGGATATTTAGAGAGTGGCACTTCCCTTTATGATGAAGATATCGACATCTTAGAAGCGGCTATAGACGATGTGGACGGACTTCTGCTCAGCGCGCCTAACGTAATTGCCGATCTTGACGGAGCCGGCGTGATCAAACAATCCAAGGGAGTGTTGCAGATCAATAAGGCCAAAAAGGCACTACGGTACTGCGCGGAGACCATTCCAAAGCTTTTGGCGGGACGAAAATCCGGAGAGTCTGATGAAACGGAAGATCAAGAAGAAACCACAACCTCTTCCGAAGAAACCACTTCCAACGATCAAGCCGACTCCGGACGTTCAGATGGTGACGCCACCCCGAATGCACCGCCAACTATCAACAGTAAGTTCGATTTTGTTCCTGGAGATGAGATCATTTTTGAAGATGATTTTTCAGCGGATTTTATTGGTGACTTCCCTTCCCGTTGGAACACCAACGGCAGTGGTGAGGTAGTCACTTTTGGAGATGACCCTACCAAATGGTTGGAGCTCTCCTCTGGTTTCTACACATTCTACGTTCCAGACGTCACCGAACTTCCAGAAGAGTATACCATTGAATTTGACGTACGCACCGCAGGTGTTGACCGTGGAACCTCCAGTTCAGCGAGATTTAGAGTGAGTGTTGAAGAGGAGAACAGTTTAAAACGAACCAACAATCGCGTGGAAGTATCACTGAACTATCCGCAGTATACAGGCAACTCCGCAACCATTGTCAGTCGTATTGACGGAAAAGATGTGATCAACAACTCACTTAATGTCGAGCTTCGTAAAGAACAATTGGAAATCCACCACTATGCCATTGCCGTAAATAAAAGACGCATTCGTCTTTGGGTCAATCAAAAGAAACTCATTGATGTGCCAAGAGCCTTACCCGAAGTTTCCATCATGAACGGTATAAAGCTAAACACAAGCAGTTTTAAAGACGGTAAGGAACGTTTTTTTATCACCAATTTTAAAGTGGCCAAAGGCGGATTGGACCTCAGACGCACCTTGATGAATGACGGGCAGGTGTCTACTTCTGGAATTCTGTTTGATTCTGGCTCGGCAACCATCAAACCGCAATCCTACGGGATCATAAAACAGATCTCTCAAGTATTGCTGCAAGACAAGAATATGAAACTCAAGATCGTTGGACATACCGACAGCGACGGCAATGATGATAACAACCTCAGCCTTTCCAAAAAACGCGCAGCGGCCGTTAAACAAGCTTTAATTGACATCTACGGCATTGACGGAAATCGTTTAAGCACGGATGGAAAAGGTGAACAAGACCCTATTGCAGATAATTCCACGCCAGAAGGCAAGGCCCAAAACAGACGCGTGGTCTTTATAAAAAAGTAATTAAGACAGGGCTGGAGTTGCAAACTCTGCCTCAAAAAGTTCCAAGAAGTGCTTTTTTAGTTTAGACTTAACTTCTTCCATGGATACCTCAGCGGTGCCGAGTTCAACATTGAGCGAGGTTACCGCTTTGTCTTTGATACCACAAGGGATCATATGATCAAAGTAGCCTAGATCTGAATTGACGTTGAAGGCAAAGCCGTGCATGGTTACCCAACGGCTCGCACGTACACCCATAGCGCAGATCTTTCTGGCGAAGGGGGTACCCACATCCAACCAAACACCAGTTTCACCATCGGAGCGCTCGCCTTTGAGGCCATATTCTGCCATTACACGAATGATCATCTCTTCTAAGAAACGCAGGTATTTGTGAATGTCTGTAAAGAAGTTTTCCAGATCGAGTATGGGATACCCTACCACCTGGCCTGGCCCGTGGTAGGTAATATCGCCACCTCTATTGATCTTATAAAACTTTGCATCGATGGCCTCCAGTTGTGCTTCTGGAATGAGCAAATTGTCAAAATCTCCGCTCTTGCCTAAAGTGTAGACATGCGGATGCTCCACAAACAACAAGTAGTTGGGTGTTGGCTTGTCATCCTGCTGACGGCGGTTGTGGATCTTAATGTCTAAGATCTGCTGAAAGAGTTCCTCCTGATAATCCCAGGTCTCTTTGTAATCCCGCAGTCCGAGGTCTTGAAATTGAATTTGCTTGTTGTCAGTCATCAAAAGGGCATTTAGTCTTCCAATACCACCTCAATATCCATAAGGTCTGGATCTTTCATATAATCCATAAAACCTACTGAGTAGTAAAGGGTTTTCCCATCATTGCTGAAAGTAGCCGATTCTCTATTGGTGGATTTGATCTTTCTCGGGAAGGTATATTCTAGTTTGTAAGAGGATGAACTGAAGAACATTTCCATGCTCTTCATACTGTCAATCTGTACTTGATACTTCTCAGCATCGACAATATAGGCATCTCTTTTAAAGACGTTGTTTTCAAAGGTATAGCTAACCTTTACACTCTCATCATTCTTGGGCTGTTGTTGCGACTTGTCTCCTTGAGGATTCATGAAACCATCCAAGCTGTTGAAACCGTCATTGATATTATTGGCTTCTGATACGTCTTTGAAGTCTGAGAAGATGTTGAATTTCATCACGCCTTCTTCTTCATCGATCAACATGCGCATTTTAAAATTCTCCATGGCCATGATCTCATCGCGCTCCTTAGCAGGTAAAGACATGATACTGTCTTTATTCTCTTGAATGAACTCTTTGAAGTCAATGATGGAATCTACTTTTTCCTTTTCACCGTCTTCATCTCCGCCACCCATTTCTCCGGCCATACCCATGAGTTCTGAGGCGTCAAAGTTAACCGAAAGGCGACCGCTGCCGTCTTCATTCATGGTCATTTGTTCGGTAAAGTTACAGCTGATCATGACCAAACCGATCAGTAGCATAAGTAATTTGCTGAATAATTTCATAGTGTTGATGATTATCGTTCTGGGTTATTTAATATGATTAGGGCGGCTACCACTCCGGGTACCCAGCCGCAAATAGTTAATATTAATACAATTACAATGGAACCGCAGCCCTTATCGATCACCGCTAAAGGAGGAAAGACAATGCTGAGTAATACGCGCCATATGCTCATAAATTCTAAGGATAAAGATACATTAATTAATACAGATAGGACGGCAGTTTAGCCGATGTGTTACGCCCATGACTTTGGATTTTTTGTACCGCGAGTTTTCCCTACTTTTGAGTGTGAAGTTTTACTACCTACTTCTGAGCCTACTCTTACTTCCAGCCACCAGCTTTGGACAGTATGTCTTTGAGGGTCAAGTGGACCCTGGAGACTGGAACGGACAAGCGTATTTGTCGGAGATTGAAGACTACCGTAAACTCAATGGTGTGTTCATCGATCTACTGATTCAAAGGGTTTCTTTGGACAGTTTGGGGATCTTTCGTTTTAAAGGCAATAAGCTGTCTGATAAAAATAAGCTCTACCGCATTCACGTGGATCGTTGCGCTTCCTATGAGCAGGACTTGAATCACTTTACGGGGAACTGCGAACACAGCAAGGCCATGATCATTATTGCTAATAATCGAGACACCATTACCTTACCGCAGCGTTTTGACAACGAGATCTTTTGTGAGGCCATCAGCACCAATGAAGCTACCTTGGCTTTACTTAAGGTCGATTCTATTATGGAGGCGATGAAGTATGAGTTCGTCGGATTGCGTTCTCAGACGGCTATTGACAATTTACTTGATGATTGGACAGCCCGATTGCATGAATTTGGCCAAGATCAAGATCCGCTGGTTGGGCTTTACATTTATGCCGGACTTACGGATAGAAGCACCATTTTTTACGATCATTACGTAAAACGTTTACAGCAAACTCCTTTTTACGCAGAATTGGCCACACGCTTGGAAAATGAGTACGGAGATACAGAAATTGCCAAACAGTATATTCGAGAGCATCAGGTAGAAAGTAGTTTGATCGCTCAGGAATCTTCCACAGACCGTTCCTCCGAATATTTGATCGCAGGCTTGGTCTTATTTTTAATTGGCTGCGGATTTTATTACCTCAAGATCCGACATGCCTCCATAAAGATCACACTCACTCCGCAGGAAGAAAAAGTCTTCCAACTCATCCAAGAAAATAAGACCAATAAAGAGATCGCTAGCGAACTTTTCATCAGCCACAGCACGGTAAAATCTCACGTAAACAACATTTACCGCAAATTGGGTGTTACTTCAAGAGATGAAATTAAATCTTTAAAAATCAAATAGTTAATAAATTTCAAACGGGGGTCTAGTACCCGTTTCCAACGGCTGTTTTACAAATCAGGCTAAAGAATTAAGCACTTTCGTTGCTGAACAAAAATGTATTCAGCATGAAAAGACTTACGCTTCTTTTGCTCCTTATAGCAAGCACGGGTTTTGCCCAAACCACTAACAATTTAATTACCGACGCTAAAGGCCGAGAGGTCCTCTGGGGACCTTTTGAATTCGCAGACTTAACAAGACCGCAATTTGTAGACTGGTATCAAAAGGGCTATGACAATTACACCCCTGACGCCAAGACAGTAAAAAACTTAAAAGAAACTATTGGCGACTATCAAATAGAGGTCTTTATGGGAACTTGGTGTGGCGACAGCAAACGGGAAGTTCCACGTCTAATCAAACTATTTGGAGATCTTGACATGCCCAAAGCCAATGTAAACTTGATCGCTGTGCGCGGCGATGGTGCGTTTTATAAACAAGGGCCTAATGGAGAGACACTTGGTCGCAATATTCATCGGGTACCCACTATCATCATTTCAAAAAACGGACAAGAGGTCAATAGAATTGTGGAAGACCCAATTGTGAGTCTAGAAGCAGATCTGCTCGCTATAACTCAAGGAAATTATCAGCCACAGTACCCCATAGCCAATGCTGTGGGCAGTCAACTTTCTAGTGATAAAGATCGAGGCCTATCAGACAGAAAGCTCAAAAAGCTCGCCGCTAAATTCAGTGACAAGACCTCTTCTTTTTACGAACTCAATACTTTGGCCTATGTACTCAGCACCCAAAACAAAGAGCAACAGGCCGTGAGTGTGCTCAAATTGAACAGTCTGCTCTTTGCTGATGAAGCCCAAGTTCATTATCGACTGGGTAAAAAACTAGAAGCACTCGGGGCCTACAATGAAGCCTTAGAGGCCTATAATAAGGCCATAAGCCTCAAACCAGAGATCTCGGATTACTCCGAGGCACTTGAGCGTGTCAAGTCGGCTAAAGAAGGGAAATAAATTGCTGCAAGGAAGAATTTAATAATAGAGGCAAAAACTGTAATTTTGCCTCTTAAATTCTTTTGCATGCAATTGTCTGAACAAGAACTGGTGCGCCGCGAGAAATTGGCGCAAATCAAAGCCCTGGGGATAGACCCTTATCCGGCAGCGGAATTTCCCGTTGACCATACTTCTGCAACCATTAAACAGGAGTTTTCAGAAGGCAAACAGGTTGTTGTTGCAGGCCGATTGATGTCTAGAAGAATCCAAGGGAAGGCTTCCTTTGCAGAACTTCAAGATGCAGACGGACGCATCCAAGTATACTTTAACCGTGACGAGATCTGCCCGGGAGAAGACAAAACCGCTTATAACGAGTTGTACAAAAAGCTGCTTGATATTGGTGATTTTATTGGAATCCACGGAGAGCTCTTCACCACTCAGGTAGGTGAAAAGACTGTAATGGTAAAAGAGTTTGTGCTTTTGAGCAAAGCGCTTAAGCCGCTTCCCCTACCTAAAGGAAAAGATGGTGTCATTTACGATAAGTTTGACGACCCGGAGCAACGCTACCGTCAGCGCTACGCGGACTTGGCAGTGAATCCTCAGGTTAAGGAAACCTTTGTGAAGCGCACCAAGCTATTCAATGCCATGCGCGAGTTCTTTAACGAGGCTGGTTATTTTGAAGTAGAGACTCCGATCTTACAACCGATTCCTGGAGGTGCTGCGGCGCGTCCGTTCATTACCCACCACAACAGCTTGGACATTCCGCTTTATATGCGAATTGCCAACGAGCTGTATTTAAAACGACTTATTGTTGGTGGATTTGATGGAGTCTATGAATTCTCCAAGAACTTCCGCAATGAAGGGATGGACCGTACGCACAATCCGGAGTTTACAGCCATGGAGATCTACGTGGCCTATAAAGACTACAACTGGATGATGGACTTCTGTGAAAAGCTGCTGGAGCACTGCGCCATGGCCGTGAACGGAACTACCAAAGCGACCTTTGGAGATTATGAGGTGGATTTCAAAGCGCCTTATAAGCGCATCAGTATGCGAGACTCGATTTTGGAGTTTACCGGTTTTGATATTTACGGAAAGTCAGAAGATGAGATCCGCGAGGCTTGTAAAGAACTTGGCGTTGAAACTGATGAGACGATGGGTAAAGGAAAGCTCATTGACGAGATCTTTGGTGAGAAGTGTGAGGGCAACTACATCCAACCGACCTTTATCACTGACTATCCTAAAGAAATGAGTCCGCTGTGTAAATCGCACCGTGAGAATCCAGAACTCACCGAGCGCTTTGAACTTATGGTTTGCGGTAAAGAAATTGCCAACGCTTACTCAGAACTGAACGATCCTATCGATCAACGCGAGCGTTTTGAGCATCAGCTTAAATTGGCTCAAAAAGGAGATGATGAAGCTACAGAATTCATTGACTTTGACTTTTTGCGTTCTTTAGAATACGGTATGCCTCCAACCTCAGGGATGGGAATTGGTATGGACCGACTCATCATGTTCTTGACAGACAACCAATCCATTCAAGAAGTCTTGTTCTTCCCGCAAATGAAGCCGGAGAAAAAGCAAGTTGCTTTGACCGATGAAGCCAAAGGCGTTTTAGAGCTGCTTCGCAAAGGAGAATCTATGCCTTTAGGGGACTTGAAAGAACAAGCGGGACTTTCTAATAAAAAATGGGACAAAGCCATTAAGGAGCTCACCAAAAATGGTTTGGCGAAGGTGGAGAAAACTGCGGATGCGCTCCTAGTAAACTTTGTGGGGTAGATTTTCGTATCTTCCCGTATGGAGCATTCGGTTTTTGAATTTTCAAGCGGACTTTGTCATGTTATGACGGATAAGATCGTCTTTAATCAAAGTACGAATCCGGAGGAACGCTACGGCCTGCCGTCAATAAAACCCTCAGACCTGATCACACCAAAACTGATCCCAGTCTTGTTCTTTTTAGCACTGATACTTTCCATTGTTTTGGGAGATCCCTTTGACAACCTTTCGCCTTTAGTACTACTGATACTGGCTATGTTTGTCTTCTTTTGGTTTTATGATCATGGAGTATCTCAAACGCAGATGATCCCCATGGAAAATCTACTGCTTGTAAAATATAAAACCATCATACTGGGAGAATCTCAAGGCTATTTTATATTCCATTTTAAAGATGGGGATGGTAAAAAAAGGCACCGGGGCATAAAAATGAAACCCTTCACTGAGGGTAGTAAAGATTCTATTGAGACCGCTAAGTCTTTATTCACTACTCGCGGAATTTTTCAAAGCTGATGCAAACCTATTTTACCACACAAAAAGGCTTGTGCCACGTTTTAGAAGATCGTTTGGTGTTCAATCAAAGCAGCAATCCTGAAGAACTTTTTGATATTGACGACACCTACAGCGTGGTATCTCCACTGTGCATGGCGAGCGCCTTACTCGGCCTATTCATATATTATTTAGCCACTCAAATGGCGAGCTTTCAAAACTCAGAAGTGGTTCATATAGTCTTTGTGGTTTGTGCATCAGCAAACCATATTGCGTAAAGATTTTGTCAAGATCAAGACCAGCCCAGCTTTAATGCAGAAGGCCTACAGACACTTGGTTGTTTACTACCGCAATGAAAAAGGCCGCCTGCGCAGACACTACATTATGCTGCGCCCGGAAAGCCTCGGTGGTAAGGAAGATTTAGAGTTGGCGCAAAGTATTTTTACCGCTCAAGGATACCCGCCTCATAATTTTTAGATAGATCTCGCGTTTTTTAAGCAACACTAGACTATCATTATGAAAAACACTTCCATTGCATTCTTGCTCTTATTTGTGCTGCCATTGACTGCGGTTTGCCAGCGATCCATGCTTTTTAAAACTGCTTTGGACGAAGCCTTTGTGAGTGCCACTTTTAGCGGTAACGAAGACAGTCCGCACTACTACAAGCCCATCAATTTAGAAGTGGTCAACAATGAAAGCGAAGTGTTGACGCTCATTATCAATACGGGGCAGATCTTGTATTCAGAAAACCCAGATGTGCAAGATATCATCATTACTCGCGGGGAAGAGATCACCCTAAAACCTCAAGAAAAAAAGACCATTCCACTTTACGGAATGAGAATACAAGAATTAAATGCCGCCCCAGACGCCAACGCAGTCTACGAACTGGGGGAAATGGCCTCGGGGAATCTGAGAACCTTGGCTGAGCGTATCCGTAAAGAAGAAGCCTACGGGATAGCGGGCCAACAAGCTGTTTGGGCCTTGACCAATGGACGCCCAATAGCTGAAATCAATTCTATGGACATTGCTCAAACCAGCGAAGCGCGCGGTTTGGTGATGGACCTTATAGATTCAGACACCATTACGGTTGCAGGAGAGACCGTCCGCCGTCCGCAAGGCAATGGGCTCATTAAACGATCCATGAAAGGAAAATTTGAGTACCGCCTCTCCAAAGAGTCTAAGGTGCATATTGCGCTGTTCAATCAGGACAATATTGTCTTGGACGAACTTTTCTTTGACGATACGGTAGCGCCAGGGTCACATAAATTTGATTATGCCCTGGATCATATGATCGACCCAAAAAAATACTATTACGTGCGTTTGATCATAGATGGTGAGATCAAGATCAACTTTGAAATGAAACCCCGCAGTTAGGCTCCGCCAAAAAAAATAAAATTCTTGTCCCCCTTTTGCAAAACAGCTTCGTACTAAGAGTGTAAATATTCATTAACTAACTCCCGAAGTGCGTGATAGAACTTTGTAGTGAGGCTAGAAAATGCAAGAAAATATTGCTGTTTGGAGATTTAAACCATAGCAGCGCTACGGTTAAATCGAAAACAGCCTAAACAATATTTTGCAGCAGTTTCTAGACGTAATAAATTTTCTATTGCGGAATTCGGGATAAAAAACTCTTAATTATGAAAAATGCATTAAACTGGTTTGAGATCCCAACTACGGATTTTGACCGCGCAAAAGACTTTTATCAAGCTGTTTTTCAAGCAGAAATGGAAACCTTAGAAATGCCTGAGTTTGATCAGGTGATGGCTTTCTTTCCCTCAGACCAACAAGAAGGTGTGGGCGGAAGTATTGTAAAAAGTCCAGACGCCAAACCATCTCAAACGGGCTCCATCATTTACTTAAACGGCGGCGACGACTTGGCTCAACCGCTAGCGCGGGTTGAAGCTGCTGGAAGAAAGATCGCAATCCCGAAAACGGCTTTGGGACCGCATGGATTTTTTGCGACCTTTACAGATACTGAAGGGAATCTGGTTGGATTTCACTCACCAAACTAAACTACTCAACAATTAAAATATACAATCATGAAAGATTTTATGATGATCTTCATTGGAGAGACCTATGCAGACATGGGACTGTCTCCAGAACAGCTACAAGAACGCATGGGTAAATGGTTTACCTGGAGCAATAAAATGGAAGCCGCCGGAATTGTAAAAGGCGGTGAAGCTTTGCACGACCCTGTGCGTAGAATCTCAGGGCCGGATCGGGTGGTGACGGATGGACCCTTTGCAGAAAGTAAAGAATTGGTTGGCGGATACTTTATTGTAAGCGCCAAAGACATGGACGAAGTTCAAGAAATAGCGCAGGACTTCCCAGATTACGATTTGGGTAGTACGGTTGAGATTCGAGAAATCATGGTCTTTGAAGACTAATGGATAGTCAAGTGGTCGATCATCTTTTCAGACACCAATACGGAAAGATGATCGCTGTCTTGACCAACTTTTTTGGGTTATCGCATCTGGAGTTGATTGAAGATGCGGTACAGGATACCTTTGTCAAAGCCACACAACAATGGCGAAAACAAATTCCAGAAAACCCAGAGGCCTGGTTCATCAAATCGGCCAAAAACAGAACCATTGATCTGCTCAGAAAAGTCAAAGCAGATCAGCTCCGCAGTGAAAAATTGGCACACGGAGCAGCGAGCATTCACCTCAACGATTTGTTTTTAGATCTCGAAATAGAAGACAGTCAACTCCGCATGATCTTTGTGGCCTGTCACCCAGAATTGGCTCTGGAGGAACAATTGGCCTTTGCGCTAAAAACCATCTCGGGATTCTCCCTAAAAGAGATCGCCGCCGCCCTACTCACCAAGGAAGAGACCATTAAAAAACGACTCTCCCGAGCTCGTAAAAAGGTCGCAGAAAAAAAGATCCGTTTTGAGTTTCCAGACAAGGCACAGATCCCTGCCCGACTGCAAGGTGTTTTGCGAGTGATCTATTTGATCTTCAATGAAGGCTTCCACTCTACCAAACGCGAGGCACTTATTGACCGCGAACTCTGCGGAGAAGCCCTGCGTTTGAATCAACTGGTGCTTAAAAAAGAAATGCTGCGCTCCGGCAGCAGCTATGCCTTGTTTGGTCTGCTTTGCTTCCACGCCTCCCGTTTAGAAAGTAAACTCAGTGAAGACGGGCAGCTTATAGATTTGGAATCACAGGATCGATCGCTTTGGCATTTTCCACTGATCAAAGTGGGTAACGACGCTATGAATAAAGCGGTGACCTATCCCGATCAATCCATCTATCATTTAGAAGCCGCAATAGCCGCGGAACATCTGAAAGCCAAATCGTTCAAAGACACCAACTGGCGAGCCATTTTGGAGCACTACAAAAAGCTTCAAAAACTGAATCCCAGCGAACTGAATAGACTCAACATAATCATTGTGTTGCTTCAGCTTCAAAAATATGAGCTCGTTCTTGGGCAGCTCTCCACCATAGACGAATCCCTATTGAATCAGCGGGCGTATCTCTTATGGGCTACCTGGGCCGATTTCCATTTTAAAACAGGCGACAAAAAATCAGCCTTAAAGTATATGGATAAAGCCCTAGAGACCGTTAATAATGCATTGGAAAAACACTATCTCTTACAAAAACGCAATGATTACCTATAGCCTAGAACCCGAATTGACTGGGGAAGAATTTCAAAAGTTGTTAATGGCCTCAACCCTGGCCGAACGCCGCCCAAAGGCTCTGGAAACATTAAAGAACATGGTAAAACATGCAGATATTATTTTGACCGCTCGCGACGGGGATAAGTTAGTTGGAGTATCCAGAAGCATCTCCGACTTTACCTATTGTACCTATCTCTCTGATCTGGCTGTAGACGAGGCTTATCAGCATCAGGGCATCGGCAAGGAACTCATCAGGCTGACTAAAGCGCAAGCGCCTGAAGCAAAATTGATTTTGCTTGCGGCTCCAGCAGCCCGAGAATACTATCCCAAAATTGGTATGACGCAGTTCGAGTATTGTTTTTACCAATAAAAAAGCCCCGACATCATTACAATGCCGGGACTTCAAAGGCAGCTGCTCTCGCATCAAAACCTCTTCCAATTTGCGTTAATTCTTCTCTGCGCGTTCCAAGAATTTAATGTCCCGCGTATTTTTTTGTACCGCCACCGCAGCAAAGAGTGCCAGGGTAAATGACATGCCGTAAAAGCCTTTTTCACTGAGGTCGATGTCTGCGTTCCATAGCCCAATGATGAGTAGCAATATGGATGCAATAGTAGTGAACCAACTGATGCCGTAGTAAATTTCAGTGACGGGAATTCCCTCCAAACGGTCACGAACACTTTTCTGTACTGACACCACACTGAATAAACCGAAAAGGAGAATGGTGAAGTAATATCCCTTCTCATTGAGTTCCATACTTACGTTCCACAGTCCGACACAATAAGAAACCATTCCAATAAAGAGTGCTGTCCATGAAGCCGACACGAAAGCCGAGGTAGGTTTGCAATCGAAGTTCTCTGGGTCAACGGTCTTAGATTTAAAAGGAGCGTTGACTGGTTTTTTGGTTTTAAACACTTGATCTTCCATAATTCTTGTTTTGATGATTTATGTTTTGATTACAAGGCAAATATGGATCGATTCGAATAGGCTACAAACACAAAATTTCTCAAATACTTACGTTTTATTTAATACATTTAATCTTATAATATAATATTTATGGTACTTATATAATTATTTACTTACGTTTAAATGATTGAATTAAGAGAAACGATTGCCTTGTTAGATACTGATGAGCAGCTTGCCTTTAAAAGGCATTTGGAAGGATTGAACCGCAGATCGGACACCAAGAACACAGATCTATTCCAAATGCTTTGCAAGGGAAAAACAGAGGATCTGGATATTGCCTTATACGGAAAACCGAATAAGAATGCCCTCTATGTACTGAGCAACCGTATACAACATCGCTTGATTGATTTTATAGCCACTCAGAGTTTTGCTAAAGAGACCTCAGCAGACATGAACTGCCTTAAACTCTTGCTGGCCAGTAGAATCTTTTTTGAACAGAAAAAGATCAAACTCGGCTTCAAAACCTTAGAAAAAGCTTTAAACGCCGCAACGCAAATTGAAGCCTATTCCATCCTCAATGAGATCTATCAAACCTATCTGCAGTACGCCCATTTGCAACAGCACAGATCTTTACAAATGCTACTTGAACAGGCTCAAATCAACAACGGCCTCTATCTGCAAGAGCTCAAGATCACCACACTCTATGCGCAGTTTCAAGAGAAGAACAGCTCCGCAACAAAGATCCGCTTTGACCAGCAACTGGCTACTGCACTTGAGGCTGCTTCCCTAAAGTTAGATCACCACTTGAGTTATAAATCCCTCTTTCAACTACTCAGCCTTGCCACGGAATACGCTCAAAAGAATCAGGCCTTTTTTGAGATATTGGAGTTTTGTCAGCAGATCAAAAACCTCATCATTTCCAAACCAGAGCTTCAAGGCCGATACGCTTTGTACCGTATGCGAAGTTTACACTTAATAGCGCTGAGTCTCTTTAGAAATAAACAACTGAGTAAATGCCAAGATACCGTCTCTCTTTTAGTGGAGGATCTCAACAGTTATTCCAGCTATAAAGCCTTGCTGCAAGACAAAGTTGCGCTTTTGCAAAGTCTGTTATTCTTCTACGGAGGCGCTCCACAAAGGGCCATAAATCTGCTAGACAAACAACCCAAAACAGACCTGCATGCACAACTCACCCTTTGTATGTATTTTTTTCACCAAGGCGATTTTGATAAGGTGAGTCAATTGATGCGCGGGCTGAACCACAGCGACGCTTGGTATGAAAAGAAAATGGGTTGGTCTTGGGTAGTGCAGAAAAACATCATTGAGATCCTGCTCCTTATTGAACGAGACAAACTGGATCTGGTATTGTTGAGACTGAATCGATTCAAAAGGCAATTCAAAAAAATCCTCAAAGAAAAACAACAACAGCGTGTGGTAGCTTTTCTTAAGATTATAGACATCTACTACCAAAATCCCAGAGTGTTACAAGACGAGGCATTTGTAAACTCGATTAGTACTCAGCTCACCCAAAAGAATCCCTTGGAAGAAGACATTTTTGTCATGAGTTTTTACGCCTGGCTCAAGAGCAAGATCACAGGAGAAACACTCTATCAAACCACTTTGGATCTACTAGACACCCATGGAAATTAGCCGCTAACTGTAATGCGAGCCTTATCGCCTACGACTACATAGGCATCATGGAAACTACAACTACAAAAGACATTATCATTTTTGACGGAGAATGCAACCTCTGCAACGGCGTTGTAGGTTGGCTGCTAAAATTTGCTCCAGCGGACCTCTTTAGCTTTGTCCCTTTTCAATCTCCAAAAGGTCAAGAATATCTAAAGCAATTCGGTTTTAATACCGAAAGACTTGAAACGGTGATACTCATTGACCAAAACGGAGTACACACGCACTCCGACGGCTTTCTGCGCGTAGTTGGTAAGATCGATAAATGGAAACGGGTGACTGCTTTATTGGCCTTTATTCCAAGATTGATCCGTGATTATATCTACAAGACGGCTTACAAAAATCGCGTCCGTTGGTTTGGCAGCTCTAGCAGTTGTGCTATTTCTTTGAAATAGTTAATCCCTAGGCACTCTGATCTCCGACCCTAAGAATAGGGCATTTAAAAACAGACGGTTGGTACCGTACCACGAACCTCTAAAGTTCGGGTTGTCTGCAAACATCACCACACGACCGCCACCTACAGGACTTACAATAAGCGAGGCAGAAGGCTTGATCATCTGCTCCAGATTATCTGGAGAAATAAATCCATCAATATGTGGACTGGCTGTATACTTGGCTACCGTACTGTATGAACTTGAACTAGGTTGCAAAAAGACCAAGTTGTTTTTGTAGACCGGTAAACGCGAGGAAGTGTATCCAAATCCAAGCGGATGGGTCAGATCCAAATCGGTCTCTAAAATAACTCCACCTACACGTTCACGGCCAATATTCTCACCGGCATCCACATAAGGCTTGCGCTCTACAGTAGTGTCTTTTTTATCTTTACTCTGGGTGAACTTTTCATTGACCAATTTTCTACTTACCGCCCAGCGCGATGCATTGGCAATGGTGATCAAGGTATTGCCTTGTCCCACCCAAGATTTTAGTCGATCTATCTGCGTAGAATCCAGTTCGCGATAACTTCCAGAGACCATTACTAAGGTGTTGTAACGATCCAGGTCAGCAAAAGAAAAGGCGCGCATTTGTATTTTAGTTATCGGCATACGCACCCGCGTATCCAACAAATGCCACACTTCTCCTGCCTCATAAGAATTAACGCCATTCCCAATAAGCATAGCTGCCTTGGGTTGATCCAATGCTCTAAAATTGTTGCTTCCCAGATCAATTCCCTTTGCACTAAAACCGGTATTTACAGCATACAGAGGTACTTCAAAAGCAGCTTCAGCCTCTTTAATGATGGTATAAACTTCTGCAGCTGACAGGCTTTGTTTTGAAACCGGAATCATCACTGTTCCATAATCAAAGGATTGTTCTCCTGCATGCGTCACTATACTAAAAGGCTTAAAGGCAGCATTCACCACGATGCCTTTAGACTGAAAATGGTGCAAAGCAGCTGGCGCATTATAATCGTTCCAATCCATTAAATAAGCATAACCGCTTTGCGGCACATTCTTCACATTGGTTATTCCATCTGTGGAAGTCACTGGTGTGCCTCCCGGATTGCGCGTTTGCCCTCGGTAAGGAACATTGTAAAAATTAGCAACACTCCAAGAAGAGGCGTCATAGAACACCGAATCACGATAGCTTTTATAAGTTTCAAAGAAAGACTGCACCATACGACGTTGTGGCTGGGCCAAAGGCACTGAATATTGATCGCCGCTTTTGTAGACCTCAATTTCATGCAACAACAATTTGTCAATAAAGGCCTTCATGCGGTTGCCGTCTGTTCCTTTATTAAAGGCATAAGCAGCATAGCCCGTAGGCGCCTTTTCGTTTACTGCGGATTTAAAGAAGTCTTGTTGGTATTTTCTAAGCGTACCTTTATTCTCAACAGCAGCCTGCACGGTAGCCATGCTAGAAGTGTATTGGTTTCTGATGGTAAACGGAAAGGTAATCTCTCCAAAAGCAGTTTCTTGGACATGCCCGCGGGAACTCGCCTGCTCAAATAAAAGCGCTAAAGCCCCTTGCAAGTCCGGATAGGAAGACCCATAACCGGGATAGGTTCCGTCAAAGGATTCCTTGGTATAATAGAAAGACCCAATTCCGTTTAAAGCGTCTTCATAATAGGTTGCAAAAAGATTGTTTAGGTCCTCATAGTTTTCTTTGGGCATAATAGGATCTAAGGACCCGATGGGTTTCATCGGTTCAAAGAAATAGGTGGAATTGGTGCCCATCTCGTGAAAATCGGTAACCACATTCGGATACCATTGGTGGTACCAATTGAGCTTCCCACGACTTTCTGGGTTGATTCCCAACAACCAATCTCTGTTGAGATCAAACCAGTAATGGTTGGTACGCCCTCTTGGCCATGCTTCCCAGTGCTCTGCATCCATAGGATCAGAAACCAAAGGATTTGCCTTGTATTGATTGGCCCATTGGGTATGTCTGTCACGCCCGTCAGGATTGATGGTAGGATCAATCATAATGATCCCGTTCTCCAAATAGTTGAGTACTTGAGGATTGTTAGAAGCCACCAAAGTATAGGCGGTGAGCAATGCAGCTTCCCCTCCAGAAGGTTCGTTTCCATGCACATTATATCCTAACTGAATAAAGATGGGCAAACTCTCGTAGGCGCTCGGAGATTGCTTGGGATCTACATACTTTAAATGTTCCGCTTTTATAGTTTCAAGATTTTGCAAGTTTGCTGGAGTTGAAATAGTCAACATCACCAACTTACGACCCTCATGAGTCTTTCCATAAGTGGCTATTGTTGCGCGGTCAGACACTTGTGCGAGCATTTTAAAATAAGCTACCATCATATCGTGGCGGGTATGTTGAGATCCGATAGGGTACTCCAAATAGGCCTCTGGAGAAGGAATGTCAGGATTAAAAGGACCTTGATCCTTCAAGAAATAATCTTGTGCCTGCGCAGCCGGAATCAGCAATAAAAAAGAAAGGATGGTAAGGGAAAGAAACTTTCGCATGAGTAAAGTGTTTGGTTGAAGCATAAAATTACGGAAATATTAGTCCATAAAAAACACCGCCCCTAAGCCCCCCCTTGGCAAAGGGTAACTTAGAGGCGATGAACTTCCAACCAAAAAATAAAAACTACTTCCTTACCTTACTTAAGAAAGCAATGCTTTGTGCAACCAAGGCGACAACAGGCTTTGAGCTGTGCAGAATACAGGACTAATTAAACAATATGGCCTGCTGACTGCCGTTGGTTTGCTATAGTGAAACTCTTGACGAGTTGTAGTGTTTAAAAGAACTTGATTCGAAAGTAACACAGTGTGGCAATTCATAAAACCTACATCGAGTTAAATGGTCATTTCTCTGAGTTAAATGGTCGTTTGCCTGAGTAAAGCAATTTCAGGTTTTTGATATCCCCTTGGTTTTGGTATATTTAGCAACATTTTTACGCTATGAAACTTTACCGACTTATCTTTTTCTTCGCTTTGGCGTTGGCTGTGACCGCCTGTAGCGATGACAACTACTCGCCTAGCGACGACACGACCACAGACGATACTTCCACCACGGATGACACCACGGACCCAACTGATGACACCACTGGCGGAGGAGACACTACTACAGATCCGGATCCAGTAGATTTTACAGACAAGCTTTCAGAATTGCCTGTATTTGATGGCAACTTAAGTGATCTTACTCCTCGTGATGGAGTTTATCTTTACGAATTAAACTCTGGTCTTTTTACAGACTACGCAGCCAAGCAGCGTTTGATCCGCCTGCCAAACGGCCAGTCCATGGAGTATGCCGGAGACGATCAATTGCCTGATTTTCCAGACAAGACATTAATTGCCACAACCTTTTATTACATCAGCTATATCGATAGCAATGGAGTAACTCGTAATGTGGACTATATCATTCCTTCTCGTTCTGAATGTATTGTATGTCACTTCAACAACGCGGTTACTACGCCAATTGGACCTAAGCTTCGCAGCTTGAACTTCAATCCGAATAACGAGTATGTGAACATCAACCAATTGCAGTACTTCATCAATGAAGGTATTTTGACCTTTGCTCCAGACCCAGCTTCTTTGGCCCTATTGCCAGATTGGGAGGACGACACTGCTTACACCTTGGAAGAGCGCGCAAGAGCCTATATGGACATCAACTGTGCGCACTGTCATAATCCTGATGGTGTGGTAGGAACCTTTGATATGGACTTCCGCTATGAGACCGCCTTTGACGATTCAGGTATTTATGCCAATCGCGGAGAAATTGAAGCCAGAACACTCTCTACTTTAGTAAACTATCGTATGCCTCAGTTAGGCCGAACCGTAGTGCATGAGGAAGCAGTAACTATGTTGGTTGAATATTTGGAGTCACTAGACTAAGCGCAACATTAAGAAATTTTAAACCGCCCTTCAAGGCGGTTTTTTTATATCCAAATTTTTGTACTCTAAAGTTAATTAGTGTTAAGAATTCTCAGGCAGATTAAACGCTTGGGATTTTGTATAGTCATAAGGGCAAACAAAACATTAAAACTTTAGAAATCATGAAGAATATTTTAATCCTTATGCTCGCCCTTACCACCACAGCAGCTTTTGCACAACGTGGACACCGAGGTCATAACCCACAACACGGCCCCCAAGCAGAAATGCTCAAAGATTTTAGCGCAGAACAACTGGCGCAATTAGAAACCAAAAAGCTCACTTTAGCATTGGATTTGGATGCTGATCAACAAGTCGCCATGTTGGAAGTACAAACCAAAATAGCTCAAGACAAAAAAGCGATGATGGAAGCAGTCAAAGCGCGTAAAGAAGCCGATGAGATCAAAAAACTCACTACGGAAGAACGCTTTGATAAAATGGACGCCGCCTTGGACAAAAAGATTGCCATTAAAGCCGAGATCAAGTCGATCTTAAATGCGGATCAATATGAGAAATGGGAGAAAATGCAACACCAAAGAAAACGCGGTCGTAAAGGAAGACATGCCAAGAGAAAGTAAATTTTAACAGTTGATTTGTAGTTGAAAAAGCCAAAAAAACGGATGAAAAACGTGTTTTTGGCTTTATTCTTGTAAACCCTTTCTTGTAAGTAAATATTTAGTACATTAGTACACTCAGGACGGCCTAGATGGCACTAATGCCCCCAAAGGTTCCTGCTTGAACTAAACAAAAAATTTAAGAAATGAAACGTATTTTCAAATTAGCGCTTTTGACCTTGGTACTTGGATTGTTTTCCCAAACCATGAATGGACAAACGTTTACTGCAAGTGGAGATAAGCCAGATGAAATGGCTAAGGCGGAATTGGCTCAATTGGACAAAGACCTGAACTTAAGCGATGAGCAAGAACGCACCTTGTTCCGCGCTATTGTAAAGCGTGAAGTAGAATACAGAAAGAGTGTTAAGGGAAAAGACCCTAACAACCCGAACGTTGCTCATGTTGCTCGTAAACTGGAGGAGAACTTCAACAACAGCATGAAAGAGACGCTTACTGACAAGCAATACAAAAAATGGTTGCGCAAGCAGTAACCATTTAAACGATAAGAAAAAAGCGCTTCCTAACGGAGCGCTTTTTTTTATGTCAATTCCTTAAGGGCGTTGTTTGAGGCTGTAATGGTCTTGTCAATATCCTCATAGGACAAGGCGTCATTGAGGAACCAAGATTCAAAGGCAGACGGCGGCAAGTAGATTCCTTGGCGCAACATGCTGTGAAAATACTTTTTAAAGTTGTCATTATTTCCAAGCGCTGCAGTGTCAAAATCAGTTACGGGCGTTGGACTAAAGTGTACAGAGATCATGGACCCCAATCTGTTGATGGAATAGTCCAAACCACTTGCAGCCAAACCTTCTTCTACACCGCGGTGCAGATAAGCAGTCTTTTCATTCAAGCTTGTAAATACTTCTGGTTTTTTGTGAAGTGTAGTCAACATGCTTAATCCAGCAGCCATGGCAAGAGGGTTACCACTTAAAGTCCCGGCTTGATATACCGGACCTTCTGGAGCCAAATGACTCATGATGTGCGCTGGTCCGGCAAAGGCACCTACCGGTAAACCTCCTCCGATCACCTTTCCAAAGGTCACCAGATCCGCACGAATGTCCATAAGTTCTTGTACACCACCAGCAGCCAATCTAAAGCCAGTCATCACCTCATCAAAGATCAAAAGGATCTCTTGTTGATCACATAAAGACCTCAAGCCTGCTAAAAATCCATCTGCAGGAGGAATACATCCCATATTCCCAGCTACAGGCTCCAGAATGATCGCTGCGATCTCTCCAGGATTTGCTGCAATGATCTCTTTGACCTGCTCCAGGTCATTGTATCTAGCCAACAAAGTATCCTTCGCAGTTCCTTGAGTGACTCCAGGACTGTTGGGGTTTCCAAAAGTAACGGCACCACTACCCGCTTGAATCAAAAACGAATCACTATGTCCGTGATAACAGCCGGCGAACTTGATGATCTTTTCACGCCCCGTATATCCTCTGGCCAAACGAATGGCACTCATACAGGCCTCTGTTCCGCTATTCACAAAACGGATCTTATCAATTCCCGGAACCATTTCCACAGCTAACTTGGCAATTTCAGTTTCCAAAGCTGTAGGCATTCCATAAGATGTTCCCTTTTCAGCTCTTTCCTTGATCGCATCAATCACAGGAGCATAGGCATGCCCCAAGATCATCGGTCCCCAAGAACTGATATAATCAATAAGGGTATTGCCGTCTTCACCATAAAGATAAGCTCCCTCAGCGCGTTCCACAAAGATCGGATCGCCACCAACGGCTTTAAAGGCTCTTACCGGAGAGTTCACCCCCCCTGGAATATACTGCGCGGCCTCTGCAAATAAGGCGCTGCTGCGTTTGTAAATCATAGCTAATTAGTTTTCAGAACCCACATCCAAGGTTTGACCAATAGAAATGGTGTTGGAAGTCAGTCCGTTTTTGGCCTTTAGCGCATCAACGCTCAGGTTGTGCCTGCGGGCAATACTATATAAAGTGTCTCCTTGTTTTACTACATAAGTGGTTCGGGCTGGATTTGTGGTAGAAGAACCTCCTCCACTAATAGCTCCCCCCGCTAAAACTTCCTCATCCAATCTGTAAAGCTGATAGCGTTCAATAATGCTGATGAGTTTGTTCGGATACTTTGGATCTGTTGCATATCCTGCACGTTTTAAACCTCGGGCCCAGCCTTTGTAATCATCAATCGCCAGATCAAACAAACCGCTGTAGCGTCTGCGTTCGGTTAAAAAGAGCGAATGATCTCTAAAGGAATACTTGGCATCAATGTATTTTCTAAAACATTCCTGTAATTCGTCATCGTCATGATAAACGCGCTCTCCCGTCCATTGGGTATGACATTTTATACCGAAATGATTGTTGGCTCGCTGGGTGAGATCACTCCTTCCGGCTCCAGATTCTAAAATTCCCTGGGCCATGGTAATACTTGCCGGAATCTTGTAGAGTTCCATTTCCTGTTGCGCCACCTGACTAAAAGTTTTAATATACCAGGCAACCGCTTCTGCATAGGTCAAATCCTTTGGAGTGGCCTGAGTGGTATCTGGTTGATCTTGTTGCCCAGTTGAACTTCCCGCAGCAGTCGTGGTGGTTTGCCCAGAGGTATCTGGTTTTGTCGATGTTGTTTGCGTTGTACGTGGTTTGGTTCTTCTTTGAGTCGTTTTCTTTTTTGACCCACATGAACTCAACAGTAAACCAAAAGTAAAAAGTAGGGCAAATATGCGGATAACCATAGCTTAGATTTCGAGCGGCGGAAGACCTTTTTGGGCAATTTTTTGTCGCATTCCTGCTATGCCTTGAAGACCTCCGGTATGCACCGCTAAAATACGAGATTTTTCAGGAAATCTGTTCGCTTTTAACAGCTCAAAAAGTCCAAAAAGCATTTTCCCAGTATAGACCGGATCCAAGGAAATTCCGTATGCTTGTTTAAATTGATTTATAAACGCGATCAGCGGGGCAGTTATTTTACCGTAACCCCCAAAGGCGTAATCTGTATTCAACTCCCAATTGCTCGTAGTGGTCCATTGAGCAACCTCATCAACCATAAAATCGCCTTTAAGAGAAGAGAATCCAATCAACTTTTGATGCTCCGGTGCCGCCTGGCTAATTCCCGCTAAGGTTCCTCCTGTTCCCACAGAAACGCAGAGATAATCATAGTCAATGGTATGTGCTCCGAGTATCTCACCACAACCTTTAAGCGCCAAGGCGTTGGTTCCGCCTTCAGGAATGAGGTATGCCTTCGGAAAACGACCTTGCAATTCGTCCAGATATTCCTTTTGATTTCTGAGACGATACTCCTGACGAGAAACAAAAATCAACTCCATACCCAGGTCAACGGCTTTGCGTAAGGTGGGATTCGCTTCCCACTTGTGTTGTAGTTCGTCTCCGCGGATGATCCCTATGGACCTCATACCATACTCGGCTGCTGCCACTGCAAGAGCAGCAATGTGATTGCTGTAGGCTCCACCAAAACTCAACAGCGCTTCGCTGTCTAGCTCTTGTGCCTCATGAAGGTTATAGTACAACTTCCGGTACTTATTACCCTGTACAGCTCCCCCCAAGAGATCCTCCCTTAAAAGGTCTAATTGCGCGCCATTTGGGGCAGTAATCAAGGGTGTTATTGGTGCTTTTAAGGGTTTCATCTGGTTTATCTAACGAAAATACACCATTCGTCGACAACAACTAGCTATCCATCTAAAATCATCCTACAAAGCCTTGCTGTCGAGGTACTTTCGCTTCAGAACAATTACAAAAACCCAAATCAATAAACACCTATCAAAATGAAAACTTTAAAAAATTTAGCAACTGTTTTTCTTATCGCCGCGACCTTTACAGCGGTAGGACAAGTTGGAATCAACACCACAAGCCCAGATGACGGATCTATTTTAGATATTAACAGTTCAGATAAAGGAGTATTCATCCCTCGAGTAGATATTTCTGACCTAAGCACTATAGACCCGATTACTGATGTTGGATCATCTGCTTCTGAATTAGCAGATGCAGAAAGCCTTTTGGTTTACAACACCAACACTACTACAGGAAAAGGATATTACTATTGGGACGGAGACGAGTGGGTAGCCTTGCGTCGCAACAATGAAGAATTGCCTAAAGCACAGAGCGTATCGTTAACTACCAATGAGATCCTTGCTGGAAGCAGCTTCACTACAGTTCCAGGAATGGTATTGACTTTTACTGCTGAGAAATCAGAAGTGATGCTTAATCTGACCATGTCTGGATTGGCTTATACAAACTCTTTGTCTTACGGATCCTTTAGAGTCTATGACACCACTACCAGCACAGTACTTGGTGGAACTACAACAAACTCGCAATCCATTCACGAGTCGGGTAGTTCAACTTACACCATTACCACCTGGAGTGGAGCCTTCTCAAAACTATTAACGGGATTGACAGTGGGTCAAACCTACGAACTAGAATTACAAGTTAAAACCACCAACCTGTACGGAACAGACGGTATCGCAATCTTCCCAGATTACTACCCAGATACGAACCACGCAACGCTTTCAATCCAGTACTAGTCATGAAATATTTACTACTACTCCCATTGTTCTTGTGCTCACTAACAAGCTTTGCACAACAAAAAGACTCGACAGCTGTAGCTCAGTTTAAAGCCTACAGTATTGAAACAACAAAAAAAACTACGGACACAGTAAAGACGTCTTTAGTTGGAAGACGCGAGCTCACTGCTTATGCAATAAACACCAGTGAGACCAAAGCAAAGGCTAGCGATACGCTTGAACTAGCCACTCCAGAACTTAAGCCTTTTGGAAAGATCAACAACGATCGCTAAGCGTAAACCGCAACTGATTTAGCTTAAACCTATTGCGCATTTGGAATGGCAAGCCGTCTCTTCAATCCGCGGCGAACCGACCCCCCCTCCAATGCGCATTTATAAATACCGAATAAAAGACCACAGACGAAAGGTCTGCAGATAATCAAGATCGGTTTCGTTGGCGTAAGCCTCGCGTTCCATTGACAAATTGCTGTAGGCCTTTTTTCTATTGCCGTATTTTAACCAGCGTAGCCCGAATTCGATCCCATACCACAGATAAAATGGAATGATCAAAAGCTGCAACTGTTGTCTTAAATGAATGCGTTCGTGATTGATCAGAACAGGATCTTTACGCAAGCGCGAATCCCTAACCAAAATAAATGGCCAAAGGGTCATCCCGTAAGTACCTCTAGGAAGCAGGTATCTATTTACCACTACGATCATGGGCTCAAGGTAAGAAAATAGTATTTTTGTAGTATGAGCACATTTGGAAAAAGAATCCCTTTGGAACCCGGTGATTATTACCTCACCCCGGAGGGTTACAAATGCTTTACAGAACAGTACCATCTCAAGCGAGGTTATTGTTGTGAGAGTGGCTGCAGACATTGTCCTTACGGCTACGATAAAAAGACTAACACCCAATCCAAACCGAATTCATGAGTTTCAAAGAAGCTATCCAACAAGGGATTCCCTCCCAACTTCCTCCTCCAAAACCCTATGACGCTAAGGTCAATCATGCACCTAAACGTAAAGCAATCCTAAACGATTATGAGAAGCAGTTGGCCCTACGCAATGCCCTGCGCTATTTTGATCCCGAACATCACGCGACCTTGTTACCAGAGTTCAGAGAAGAACTAGAAACCTACGGTAGAATTTATATGTACCGCCTGCGTCCTGATTATAAAATGTACGCCAGACCGGTAGATGAGTATCCTGGTAATTCTTTGCAGGCACGTTCCATTATGCTGATGATCCAGAACAATTTGGATCCGGCGGTGGCGCAACACCCACATGAGCTCATTACTTATGGAGGTAATGGTGGTGTTTTCCAAAATTGGGCGCAATACCTGCTTACCATGCAGTATTTGTCTCAAATGACGGATGATCAGACTTTGGTTATGTACTCCGGACATCCTTTGGGGCTGTTTCCGTCTCATGAGAATGCTCCTCGCGTGGTGGTCACTAACGGAATGATGATCCCGAACTATTCTAAACCCGATGATTGGGAGCGCTTCAACGCTTTAGGAGTTACCCAATACGGGCAAATGACCGCGGGCAGCTATATGTACATTGGTCCACAAGGAATTGTTCACGGAACTACCATAACGGTACTCAACGGATTTAGAAAAATTGGAAAGGCTCCTAAAGGAGGTCTTTTTGTGACCTCTGGTTTAGGAGGTATGAGTGGAGCGCAACCCAAGGCTGGAAATATTGCCGGATGTGTCACCGTTTGTGCAGAAGTGAATGCCAAAGCCACCCACACGCGTCACAGCCAAGGCTGGGTTGATGAAGTTATTGATGATCTTGCTGTGCTGAGTGATCGCGTTAAAAAGGCATTGGCAGCAGAAGAAACTGTTTCTATCGCTTACGCTGGAAACATAGTAGATGTTTGGGAGCGATTTGATCAAGAAGGAATTCATATAGATCTGGGCAGCGACCAAACTTCCTTGCACAATCCGTGGGCAGGAGGCTATTATCCGGTAGGTCTAAGTTTTGAAGAAGCAAACACAATGATGGCCAATGATCCTGCGGCATATAAGGATCACGTACAAGCCAGTCTAAAACGCCATGCCGCGGCAATTAATAAACACACCGTAAAAGGAACCTATTTCTTTGACTATGGCAATGCCTTCTTGTTGGAGGCTTCAAGGGCCGGGGCTGATATTTTAGATACAGAAGATCCAGCTCGCGAGTTCATTTATCCGAGTTATGTTCAAGACATTATGGGACCTATGTGTTTTGACTACGGATTTGGCCCATTCCGATGGGTTTGTGCGAGTGGCGACCCTGCTGATCTAGCAAAAACTGATGCGCTTGCCCTAGGAGTTTTAGAACGTTTGATGCAAGAAGCTCCAGCAGAGATCAAACAGCAAATGGCAGACAATATTCAATGGATCAAAGGTGCCCAAGAGAACAAGTTGGTGGTTGGATCACAAGCGCGAATTCTCTATGCAGATTCCCAAGGACGTATTGCAATTGCCGAGGCATTTAACGAAGCGATTGAAAAAGGAGAACTCGGACCGGTGATCCTTGGGCGTGATCATCACGATGTTTCTGGAACTGATTCTCCCTATCGTGAGACTTCAAATATATATGATGGCAGCCGCTTTACTGCAGATATGGCCATTCACAATGTGATTGGAGATAGCTTTAGAGGCGCCACCTGGGTAAGCATCCACAACGGTGGAGGTGTTGGCTGGGGAGAGGTGATTAACGGCGGATTTGGTATGGTTCTTGATGGTTCTAAGGCAGCGCAAACCCGATTGCGACAGATGCTCTTTTGGGATGTGAATAACGGTATTGCAAGACGAGGTTGGGCGCGAAACGAAGAAGCTTTATTCGCTATAAAAGCAGAAATGGCCCGAGAGCCTAAATTGCGAGTAACGCTTCCGAATCAAGTCGACGATTCATTATTTTAAACCATAATGCTATGCAAATGAAAAAGTTTTTACCCTTGGCCCTTTTGGTAGTGCTCGTGATGAGTTCATGCACTTCGGTACGAGTCGTGTCCGATTATGACACCACTGCTAGTTTCAACACCTATCAATCCTTTGCCTTCTTTAAACCTGGAGTTGACAAAGCTCAGATCTCTGATCTTGATAAAAAAAGAATCTTACGTGCCATTGATACTGAATTGACGGCTAAAGGCATGATCAAAAGCGACAATCCAGATTTGCTTATCAGCATCTTTACCAAAGAACGCGAACGCGTTGATGTCTACAACAATAACTTCGGCTGGGGCTGGGGTTGGAACCCTTGGTGGGGCGGTGGCTTTGGAGGAAGCACCGTATCTTCCAGAACAGAAGGCACTTTATACATAGACCTTATAGACACCACAACCAATGAGTTGGTTTGGCAAGGTATGGGTACTGCAAACATCTCACATTTAAGTGTAGATAAAAAGATCGCCCGCATTCAAGAGATTGTAGGTAAAATTTTGGAAGAGTATCCTCCGCAAGCCCGACAATAGCCTAAGGAAAATAAGGCTGTGCATGCCCTTGAGCCACCAGCCATTCATTGACATTTACACCGTCTACAATAATGGTTGCTAAATAGCGACCGTATTTCCCTTGTTTGTCTTTGTAACTGTGGATCTCTACATCTTTACCGAGAATCATCTCTCTGACAATATCTCTGACGCGTAAACCGTCTTCTCGTTCGGCTCCACGAAGCTCTGGTGTGTCAATGCCGTAAAGCCTTAGCTTCATTTCTTGATAATGGAGGAATCCAAGGTCAACCACAGCTGTTACGGTATCTCCGTCATAGACGTCTTTAATGTGCGCTCTATAGTTGTACATAGTGTTTTATTTTTCTTGAAAATTACGTGATTTTCACCCGAAAAACCCTTTTGAAACTCGAGGTTTTTCCCCTAATTATCAGTTAGTTAAGTCGTTTTAATTCAGTTGTAAATACTTCGAATTGCCCACTGCAGAAGGGATTCGAGGGTTCGTCTCGGATAATTGACAAAACAAATAGGTTTTTACCTTTTTTTTCAGGAAACGGCTTGCAATATATTCGAGTAGAAATTTTTAACTAACTCGAATAATTATGAGAAAAATTACACCCCTTTTAATCGCACTTTTACTTAGTGCACCTGGTATTGCCCAAGACAGTTTCTTTGTGCATACGGCCACCGCTCCAACAATTTCATCAGATCTAACTTGGATAGACCATCCAGATTTGAACGACAACCCAGATGCCGATATTGTGATCTCACACAGCTGGAATCCACCTGGATCTGCTGGTGTTTACAACACCAACAATTCTGGCTTATTCTATGGTGTAGGTCAAGGACAGTGGGGCATTTACAACGAAAATGGTTCTGCCATGATTGAAGGTTCTTCATATAACGTTTACATCGGAAATGGAACTGACGTTTATGTGCATATTGCAGACTTGGCTAACCAGGGCACTGACGACTCCTACTCTGTTTTAAATCACCCAGACATCAATAACAATCCAGATGCGATCATCACTTTGACTACTTACTACAACCCAAGTTCTTTGCGTAACGATAAATCTTATGGATTGTGGTATGATGATGGCGACAATCGTTGGATTATTTATGCAGAAGATCTCGATGCAATTCCATTAGACTCGGCTTTCTTTGTTAGTATTGAAGGAACCACAACAACCTCTGCCAAGCACGTTGCTACCGCGGGTAACATCTCTGGAAACTACACGGTAATAAGTCATCCTCTTTTAGATGGTGACCCGGAAGCCCGTTTTGTATTTACCCACAATTGGGGCGCAAGCGGAGATGCAACAAACGTAATAGTAGACGAGGTGATGGGAGCTTGGTACACCGGTTCCAACTGGGCCATCTATACGGAGGACCTTAGTGACTTCCCAGTAAACGCGCAGTTCAACCTGAAGATATATGATGCGGTACTAAGCGTTGATGATACCGTTGTAGAAGGTTTGACTTACGCACCAAACCCAACTCAAGACATAGTAACCTTTTCTGCCAGTACACCGATCGAGCAAGTAGAGATCTTCAATGTTCTTGGACAGAAGGTAATGACCTTAGAGGGTACCAACAACAGCTTACAAGCAGATATTTCTGGGTTGAATGTTGGACAATACTTTGCCAAGGTACAATCAGGAGTATCTATTCAAACGGTACAACTGATCCGCAACTAGTAGTTGAGCAATTGTTGGATCTTTTCCTTGACCTTCTCCGTGGAAGGAATCATGGTTTGTTCCAAGGTACTGTTCAGCGGAATTGCCGGCATATTCTCACTACCAATAACCATTACTGGGCCATCCAGGGAGGCGAAACACTCTTCCTGGATTCGGCCTGCTAATGCTCTGGCAAAGGTGTTTTCCGATGGCTCTTCAGTAACCACCAAACACTTACCACACTTTTTAACCGAACCAAAAACGGTTTCATAATCCAAGGGATGCAGAGTTCTCAAATCCACGATCTCAATGCGATCCTTCAATCCTAACTGCTCCGCAGCATTCATAGCCCAATGCACGCCCATACCGTAAGTGATAATGCTCAGGGTTTCTTCTTGCTCTTGCTTCCAGATTTCATTCAAAACCCAAGCCTTCCCGAAAGGCAAAACATAATCTTCTGCTGGCTCAATTGAAGTAGCTCCTTTAGTGCCCGGCACCTTGCTCCAATACAAACCTTTGTGCTCAAAAATCACCACGGGATTCGGATCGTGATAGGCCGCTTTAAGCAAGCCTTTTAGATCAGCTCCATTACTCGGATAAGCGATCTTAAGACCACGGATATTGGCCACTACACTTTCTACAGAAGAACTGTGATAAGGTCCACCGCTGCCGTAAGCACCAATAGGCACGCGTAAGATCATAGAAACGGGCCACTTTCCATTACTCAAATAACAACTGCGACTCACTTCTGTAAATAGCTGGTTGAGCCCCGGCCAGATATAATCAGCAAATTGAACCTCAACTATAGGTTTTAGCCCAACTGCACTCATCCCAACGGTAGAACCTACAATAAAAGCTTCTTGGATCGGCGTATTGAACACACGATTGTCTCCAAACTTTTGAGCAAGCGTTGCTGCTTCTCTAAACACACCTCCCAAGCGCGCTCCTACATCTTGACCGTAGAGCAGACACTCCTTGTTTTGCGCCATAAGCTCTTCAATGGCAAAAAGGGCACAGTCAACCATGACGACCTGCTCCGCCCCTTCTGGGCTGCGTTCACCTTGCTCCTGAGTAATTGGTGTTGGTGCAAAGTCATGCGTAAAGAGATCTTCCGGTTTTGGATCTTCTGCAGCCTTGGCCTTGACAAAATCGGCAGCTACTTTTTCTTTTACTTCGGATTCAATGGCGCTGATCTGCTCCGCAGAAAAACCATTTTCACTCAGTAATTTTATAATCTTCGGATAGGGATCACGACTGCGCGCCTCGTCCAGATCATCCCGATACCATTCCATGCGTACCCCAGAAGTGTGGTGATTCAAAAGAGGCACCTTAGCATGAACCAAAAACGGTCTGCGCTCTTTGCGAATGGTGGCAATGATCTCTTCCAATTGCGAATAACTTTCTGCAAAGTCAGTTCCGTCAAGGGTTACGGCGTCCAAACCGTGGAATCCAGCAGCGTACTCATAGGCATTTTGCGCACGAGTTTCAGCAGCGTTGGCACTAATGTCCCAGCCGTTGTCCTGCACCAAGTACAAGATGGGCAACTGCTTTAAGGCCGCCATTTGAAAGGCTTCAGCAATCTCTCCTTCTGTCACAGATGCATCGCCTAAAGAGCAAACCACAACAGGCGGCGCAACGGATTCATCCTGCAGACCCACACTTTCTTTGTACCAAAAGCCCATCGCCACTCCAGTTGCCGGGATGGCTTGCATCCCTGTGGCAGAACTTTGATGCGGGATCTTAGGTTTGTCCTCATCCCGCAAACTGGGGTGAGAATAATAGGTCCTTCCGCCAGAAAACGGATCCTCTTTTTTAGCCAAGACCTGAAGCATCAATTCATAGGGCTGCATTCCTATGGCGAGCAACATCGAATCGTCCCGGTAATACGGGAACATATAGTCTTGGGGTTGCATCTGCAAGCCAACTGCGGTCTGAATTACCTCGTGCCCGCGTGAAGTTGCATGTACATATTTAGAGACCTCTTTGAAGTTTTCCTCATAGAGTTCGGTCATAGCCTTAGCCGTGGCCACATTGGCAAATGCCTTGTTTAAAAGTTCTTTATTCATAGCTGTGGAAACTAGACAGTAAGCATCCAATTGTGTGGGTCTTCTATTCGTCCCGTTTTAATTCCATTCAAGGTCGCATTAATCTGTTCTGCTACAGGGCTAGAGTCGCCCACAGGAATCACTAGATCTCCCCAACCAATGGCCTCGATATAGGCAATACCAACAGCCGTTCCAGTACCAAAGGCTTCTTCTAAGCGGCCTTCTTCAGCCGCTTTTGCCAATTCTTTAATGCTGATTCGTCTTTGCTCCACATTGTATCCAGCATCAGTCAATAAGGTCATTACAGAACGTCTGGTGATACCATCAAGTACGGCACCATCCAAAATAGGCGTCACAAAATGCCCATCGATCTTAAAAAAGATATTCATGGTTCCAACCTCCTGAATGTATTCGTGATTATCTGCATCCAACCATAAAACTTGGTCATAACCTTTTGCTTTTGCCAATTCTGTCGGACGAATAGCTGCAGCGTAGTTTCCTGCCGCCTTGGCTTCTCCCGTTCCGCCTTGGGCCGCACGGATGTATTGATTCTCTGCATACAAACGAATACGCTTACTGAAGAACGGTCCCGCCGGTGAAGCGATAATGATAAATTTATACGAAGTAGCCGCACGCATACCGATAAAAGGCTCATCGGCATACATAAACGGACGCAAGTATAATGCACTTCCCTCCTGCGGAGGAATCCAACTGCGTTCCAAAGCTACCAACTGCTTTAGACCTTCTACAAAAAGTTCCTCGGGAAAATCAGGCATCCCCATACGCGCTGCACTAAAATTAAGGCGCGCAGCATTATCATAAGCTCTAAAGAGCATAGGATTTCCAGAGGCATCCACAGTGGCTTTCATGCCTTCAAAAATAGCTTGTCCATAGTGCAAGGCCATCGCTGCTGGATGTGTTGGGATAAGCTCCAAAGGGCGAATCTCCGGATCCTGCCATTGCCCGTCTTCATATTGACAGATGAACATATGATCTGTAAAAGTGCGCCCTAGTGGGATATTGTCAAAATCAATAGCGGTGGCTCGTGATTGAGCGACCCTTTGAATTTTTATGTTTTGCATAGTTGTTTCCATGGTCTTAAATCGTTTTTTCGGAATCAAACTGTTCCATATAATCGGCTATCCTTCTCAAGAAAGATCCTGCCAAGAAACCATCTACAATACGATGGTCAAAAGAAAGGGAGAGATACATCATTTGTCGGATCTCGATCTGATCTCCCTCAGGATACTCAATCACCTCAGCGCGCTTTTTAATGATTCCCGTTGCGAGAATCGCGGCTTCTGGTTGATTGATGATCGGCGTGCCCATCAGGCTTCCAAAGGTTCCTACATTACTGATGGTAAAGGTGCTGCCTTGCGTATCGTCCGCTTTTAAGTTGCCTTCACGCGCGGCGAGGGCTAAACGGTTGGTCTCCGCAGCCAATTCCGCCAAGCTCAATTTATCGGCATCCTTCACTACAGGTACAATCAAGTTACCACTCGGCAGAGCAGTAGCCATACCAATATTGATATGATCTTTAATGATGATGTCTTCACCATCTAAAGAGCTATTGATGTTCGGAAAATCTTGAATGGCCTTTGCAATGGCTTGAATGAACAGAGGCGTGAAAGTCAACTTCTGCCCATGCTTATCCATAAAAGCCGTTTTATTGGCCTTGCGCCAAGTACTCATTGCCGTAAGATCCGCCTCTACATAAGCAGTCACGTGAGGCGAAGTATGCTTAGAGAACACCATATGATCTGCGATCATTTGGCGCATACGGTCCATAGGCACACGTTCTCCGGTGCCTTTGTCAAATTTAAGATCGGGTAGCTTAAAACCTGAATCACTTGCGGGTTGTACAAACTGATATGGACGCCCGTCAGCGATGTATTGCATAACGTCACTCTTTCTAAGGCGGCCTTCATTCCCCGTAGCTGGGATTCGAGCCAATTCTTCAAAGCTGATATGATGCTCACGGGCAATAGCCTCAATAAGCGGGCTCACAAAGATATTTTCGTTTACCGTGTAGCCTGTGGCAGGCTTTTTCTTGGGTTTTGATGTTTTGGGTGCTGCGGATGCTGGAGCGGCAGTTTGTGGTACCTCAGCTTTAACCACAACTTCATCACTGAGTTCTAATTCTGCCAAAGGAGCGCCAACAGCAACAACCTCTTTAGCCAAAGCTAAATGCTTGATTAGCGTTCCAGCAGCAGGAGCTGGAACTTCATTATCTACCTTGTCTGTAGCCACTTCACAAAGGATATCTCCTTCTGCAAAGGACTCGCCTTCCCCCACCAACCAGTTGAGCAAGGTGCCTTCAGTAATGGATTCTCCCATTCTCGGTAAAGTCAAGGTGTGTTTCTTCATGAATTATTGCGTTTAAAACTCGCTAGTGTTTTGTAAAAATCTTCTTGATCGGGTCTGTTCTCAGGAATCTCTGTTAGTGGCTCTACTTCACGGAGAGATTCATGACAGTCTGCCGGCAATTGCTGGTAAAGTTTGGTCCCCGCTGTCTTCCATGCAATCATCTCATCATTAACTTCCTTGATCACCTTGGCCGGATTTCCGACCACCAAACTGCGTCTTGGGATCACCGTCTCTGCCTTGACAAAACTCATGGCTCCTATTATGGATTCATCTCCAATTACGGCATCATCCATGATCACGGTGTTCATCCCAATGAGGCAATTACGGCCTAGATTGGCTCCGTGAATTACCGCTCCATGTCCCACATGAGCTCCGGCTTCCAGCGTAATACTCTTGCCCGGAAACATATGTACGGTGCAGTTCTCTTGCACATTGACACCATCCTCTAAAATGATCTCACCCCAGTCCCCGCGAATAGCAGCTCCTGGCCCTATATAACAGTCTTTACCAATGATCACATTGCCGGTCACTGCAGCCAAAGGATGCACAAAACTGCTCGGGTGCACTACTGGGATATGTCCTTTAAAGGAATAGATCACTATTTAAATCGTTTCAAAGTTTCTTTGGTGAATTCACTCAACACCAAGCGTCCGCTAATGGCGGCACGTTGGGCCAATAGTTCATCCCAATGCTCGGTTCCTTGCCAGAACATCTGCTTCATTTCACGCATAGCCTCTGGGTTGTATCCGCAGAGCTGCTTCGCAAAACCATTGACGGCCTCGTCCAATTCTTCTGTGGAATCATAAACCTGAGTGAACAATCCTTTTTGTCTAGCCCATTCTGCGGGGTAAAAAGTGTTGGCATCAATAGCGATCTGCGACATGCCACTTAAGCCCAATTTGCGCTCTACCGCTGGTCCAACCACAAACGGTCCTATCCCAACATTGAGTTCGCTGAGTTTGATAGCCGCAAATTTGGTGGCTATACAATAATCAGTAGCAGAAGCCAAACCAACTCCGCCGCCAACAGTTTTTCCTTGTACGCGCCCTAAAATGAACTTAGGACATTTTCGCATCGCGTTGATCACATTGGCAAATCCAGAAAAGAACACCTGCCCAGTTTGGGCGTCATTTATTGCGATGAGTTCTTTAAAACTAGCCCCCGCACAAAAGGTGCGGTCGCCTCCACTTTTTAAAATGATCACCTTCACGGCCTCATTTTCTCCAGCTTCAGTAATTGCAGCTGCCAATTGTGCCAAGATATCTCCAGGCAAACTGTTATGCGCGGGATGGAAGAATTCAATGGTTTCTATCCCGTCTTCTATATGTGTCTTTACGTAAGGTGCGGTCATATTTATAAAAGTCCAAATTGTTCAAAATGATGATTCAAATGCTTGCGCTCCAAGAGATACCATTCAAACTTGTTGAGGGGTCCAAAGACCACGTTCTTGGTAATTGCTTCTGGGTTCTCTTTAAAGAACTGCAGATACTCCTCGCGCGCTTCTAGCATTCTTACTTTCGCAGTGTCAAGATCGGCGTGCAAATGCTCTTCGATCTTAGATGCTGCAGCCAATGGGAAATCGTACTCCCTTGGCATTTTCTTATAGTTATATAAGGTCTCATTGACCTTCTCCAATATCTTTTCTGGCGTGGCGATCTCAAAATCTTGGATCTCACCACTGGCAATGCGGTAGGTGTATTCTAGGTGCTCCACCATGCTTTGCGCCGTCATGGTTCCCCAAGCCGGTTTGTCATCGGCTTGAAGTCTATTAAGACAGCCTTTTATGGTGCTCTCGGTCATCTCCGTAAAGACCGTTTGCTTCTTTTGTACCATGGTCAAAATGGTCGCAATGGCCACCAACTCATCCTCAGTATCAAATACCTCCACATACCATTTCACAATACCGCTTGGCAGTTCTTTGCCTCGAGAATCTCTATCGATCTTCTGCTTACAGGTCAGACGTACATAAACGGTATCGTTGTGATAGATCGGACGTAAAAAGCGGCACTCTTCCAAACCGTAGTTGGCAGCTACTGGCCCTTTGTTTGGATAAACAAACAAGCCCGCTGCCGCAGCGAGGATAAAATACCCATGCGCCGTACGCTTTTCAAAAATGGAACCGTCCAGTGAAGTAATGTCCGTATGCGCGTAGAAATGATCCCAAGTCAGGTTGGCAAAATTCACAATGTCCCCATCGGTAATAGTGCGTTTGTGAGTCTTTAAAGACATGCCTGGTTCAATATCTTCCCAATGGTAAGCAAAAGGATGCTTGTCAATTTCTTTGTACGCACCTTTAGGCTGATAGATTCCAGTCACCTCCGTTAGCGTAGTCGGTGAACCTTGAACTGCACAACGCTGTAAATAATGCTTCACTCCTCGCATGCCTCCCATCTCTTCTCCACCTCCGGCTCTACCCGGACCACCGTGGATCAAGTTTGGTAGCGGAGAACCGTGACCGGTACTTTCTTTAGCATTCTCTCTGTTAAGTACCAAAATGCGGCCGTGGTGGCTGGCTGCACCAACTACATAATCTCTAGCAATAGCATCGTCATGAGTCACAATAGAACTCACTAAGGAACCTTTACCCATACGAGCCAAGGTGATGGCCTCATCCAAATCTTTATACGGCATCAAAGTGCTTACTGGGCCAAAGGCTTCCGTAACGTGTGCCGCTTGATTTTTAAATGGATCGTCTTCTCGTAATAAGATCGGAGAAATGAAGGCTCCAGATTCTGCATCTGCGCCAGCGGTATTTACTCCATCCAAATTCCCGTAGACCAAACTAGCCGTCTCAGCGATCTTGCTGACTTGTTCTTTAACCGCATCACGCTGCTGCGTGCTTACCAAGGCACCCATACGCACTTCTTTAAGACGTGGATCACCAACGGTTACTTTATCTAAGGCTTTACCCAGAGCGATCTGCACATCTTCCATCAATGGTTCTGGAACAATGATTCTTCTGATGGCCGTACACTTTTGACCACATTTTACGGTCATTTCTTTGCGAACCTCTTTGATAAAAAGGTCAAATTCTGGAGTGCCCGGAACCGCATCGGCTCCTAAAATAGAAGCGTTTAAAGAATCGGCCTCCATGGTAAAAGGCACTGACTCTGCAAGTAGTTGCGGATGATTTTTTAGTAAACGACCGGTACTCGCAGAACCCGTAAAGGTCACCACATCTTGAGAATGTACTGTGTCTAATATGTTCTTGGCTGTCCCGCTAATGAGTTGTAAGCTACCTTCAGGCAAAATTCCTGAAGCGATGATCTCACGCACAACAGCTTCAGCTAGATAGGCGGTTTGAGGTGCGGGCAATACAACTGCAGGCATTCCGGCCATCCAGTTCACCGCACACTTCTCTAACATACCCCAAACTGGGAAGTTGAAAGCATTGATGTGGACGGCAACTCCTTGACGCGGCACCATAATGTGATGGGCCATAAAACGTCCACCGCGAGAGAGGTCAATAGGATCACCTTCTACGTGATACGGCTGATTCGGGAACAGTTTACGAAGCGATGCGTTGGCAAAGAGGTTTCCAAATCCACCTTCAATATCGATCCAACTGTCAATACGTGTGGCTCCAGTTCTGTAACTGAGTTCATAAAAGGCCTCCTTCTTTTTGGTCAAATGCAGCGCCAGCTTTTTAAGCATATTTCCGCGCTCTTGAAAGGTCATTTTTCTTAGTGTATCACCTTTATCACGACCGTATTGTAAAATATCAGGCACTGCAAGTCCTTCTACCGATACTGCAGTAAAAACTTCTCCGGTCACTGAATCTGCTATTGGGTTGCCGTCTCCGGCACCGTCCATCCAGGATCCTAATACATAATGTTGGGTCTTATTCATACTGCTGATTTATGCGTTAACGCGTATTATTTGTCCGTTGATCTTTCCGAGTACACTTTTGAGGTAAGCGTTGGTCACCTTTGGCATCGGTACAGGATCGTGTCCGGGGAAATAGTCTTTATATTTTTCGTAGGCATCTTTTACTAGACCGGCACATACCACATTGACACGCACTGCGTCCAATTCAAGAACAACTGCCTTTACAAAACTGTGTATAGCACCATTTACCATAGCTGCGGAGGTGGTCATATCTACGGGGTCATCTGCGAGTATACCTGTGGACAAGGTAATGGAGCCTCCTGGGGTCAAATAGTCTTTGGCAATACGCACTACATTGACCTGCCCCATGAGTTTACTGTTGATACCAATGTAAAAATCGTCTTCAGTCAAGCTTTCAAACTTGTCCCATTTGGCATCACCCGCAGTAACCACAACCGCATCCACTGTACCTGTGGCTTTAAAGAGCTGCATTAGATCGGCCTCTGAGGCCATATCCACTTGCAGATCCCCAGAATTTCTACCTACTACAACCACTTCATGCGCTTGTTTTAGGGCCGCAACTACATGGCTGCCTATGGTACCGTTTCCTCCAATGACTACTATTTTCATCCTGATTAAAGATTTACGTTTTCAATAATCGCCGCGTATCCTTGGCCTACACCAACACACATGGTGATCAGTGCATAGCGTTTCCCAGTTTCTTGCAATTGCAACGCGGCAGAATAGGCAATTCGAGTTCCTGTCACACCAAGTGGATGCCCAATAGCAATAGAACCTCCGTTAGGGTTAATTCTCGGATCATCATCGGCCAAGCCCCACTGTCTAATGCAGGCCAAAGCTTGAGAGGCAAAAGCCTCATTGAGCTCAATCACGTCCATATCTGCAAGACTTAAGTTGGCCTTTTGAAGCGCTTTATAAGTGGCTTCTACAGGACCGATCCCCATTACTCTTGGCTCTACACCGACCACTGCAGAACTTACAATTCTGGCAAGTGGTTTTAGGTTGTACTGCTTCACTGCGTCTTCTGAAGCGACAATGGTAGCTGCTGCTCCATCATTCAAACCAGAAGAATTTCCAGCAGTCACACTGCCGTCTGATTTAAAAGCGGGACGAAGCTTGGCTAAAATTTCTTTGGTGGTACCTGCTTTGATGAATTCATCTGCTGCAAATACGATATCGTCTTTTTTGCGCTGCGGAATGGTCACAGGAACGATCTCTTTAGCAAGGCGACCGTTCTCACGAGCTGCCGCAGCCTTCATCTGACTCCAATGTGCAAAAGCATCCTGATCCTCTCGGGAAATGTTGTACTTAGCAACGAGATTCTCTGCTGTGGTTCCCATGCCATCGGTTCCGTAAAGCTCGTGCATCTTGTGATTCACAAATCGCCATCCGAAGCTGGAATCATACATTTTGGAATCGTTACCAAACGCAGAAGAAGGCTTGGCGATCACGTAAGGCCCGCGGGTCATATTCTCAACTCCTCCAGAGATGAATAGATCTCCATCTCCAGCCTTGATAGCGCGATTGGCTTGCACAATGGCAGATAGTCCACTACTACACAATCTGTTAATCGTTTCCCCAGGCACCGTAAAAGGTAAGCCTGCCAAAAGTAGGGACATGCGCGCCACGTTTCGATTG
>NZ_JABSPU010000119.1 GCF_013214815.1 Gilvibacter sp. | reverse complement strand
ATGGTCCCGTGAATACTTGCCATTCCTAAAATGTGAAGGACGTTGTGAAAAACAGTTACATCACTGTAACCAATGAGCCATTTTGGATGGTGCTTAAAACTGGTTAGATCCAAGTGATCCAATAATCGAATACTGCCATAACCGCCACGGACACTCCATAAAGCTTTGATTTCTGGATCATTCACAAGGGCTTGCATAGAGGAAGCACGGCGCTTATCGTCTCCCGCAAACTGATGATATTGCTCGTGAATATTATCGGCCAAAACCGCTTGTAAACCCCAGCTTTCCAAGAGCTTCAGCGCAGGTTCTAAATGCTCCTCAGTAATAAAACGCGCAGGGGCAATTAAACCCACGCGATCTCCAGCAGTCAAAAATTGAGGTGTAACCATCCGTAATTGAATTACGTCAAAGATGCAGAAATGATAAGAATACTCAAAATTTGAGCTAATAATCCAGTCATTTATCAGATTTTCAGTACATTGAAACAAAAAACCTACTAAGCCAAATTGCCTATGGAAGCTACTACTCTATGCAATACGTCGCCTATCACCCCTTTTGTTCCTACCGACGAGAACCCTTGGGACCTGAAAAAAGCGATTCACGTGACGCGCAGACTTGCCTTTGGTGCCAATCAATTGGAGCTAGACAATGCGCTTACATTAACTCCAGATGCCTTTATTGATCAGCTGGTGGACCAGGCCGTTGCCATGGAACCCACAGCCACACCGCCTTGGGGTTATTGGAACCTCACAAATTTCAGTGATTACGACACGGAAAACAACGAATACATTGAAGCTTGGCGCAACCAAACTGCGAGGGATTTGATCCAAAATAAGCTTAGGGATCGTTTGACTTTTTTCTGGATGAATCATTTTGTGACCGAGTTGGAAACCTATTTCTACTCGCCCTATATGTTCCAGTACTATAATGTTAACCAGACGCATGCCATTGGAAACTTCCGCGATTTTGTCTCGGACATTGGAAAAACTGGTGCCATGCTGTTCTACCTCAACGGTTTTCAGAACACGCGTTTTGAGCCTAATGAGAATTACGCCCGCGAGCTCTTTGAACTTTTCACTCTAGGTTTAGACAACAATTATACCGAGACAGACATTCAATTTGCCTCCAAGGCATTGACCGGATGGAATCACTGGGCAGAAGTGGGAGACGCTATTTATTTTGACGAATCTACCTGGGACCCCAGCGTAAAGAACATCTTTGGACAAGCCGGAATTTGGAAGTATGATGACGTGATCACGATTCTCTTTGAGCAGCGTCCAACAGAGATCGCAACGTTTATTTGTACCAAACTCTATAAATTCTTTGTGAGTCATGAAGTGTCTGAGTTTGCCTTGACCGATATCATCGCGCCTCTGGCAGATACGTTTATTGCTAGTGATTTTGAATTGGCTCCCGTTTTGCGCCAACTCTTTAAGAGCGAGCATTTCTTTGACGAACTCGCACAAGGTGTTGTAGTAAAAAGCCCTTTTGACTTCTTATTCAACTTCACTACGGAAGCTGAACTTACCTATGATGATGCCATTTTGAACGGTTTAACCTATTACGCCGCAGTTTTAGGGCAAGAAATGTATGAGCCTGTTGATGTTGCCGGATGGCAACGCGATCACGATTGGATCTCCAGCAGCACGCTGACTGGTCGTTGGCAAGTCATTGAGCTGTATATGTTTTATATACTCTCTAATTACCCAGAAGATCTTCGGAATTTAGCGATCTCACTTTCTGGTGATAGCAACGATCCGGAGTTCATTACAACTGTGATTGCAGATCGCTTGATAGGCAAGCCTTTCCATACCCTTTCTGATTATGAAGTGGCCATTGATATTTTCAAGGGCGATATTCCTCAAGGGTACTACGACGACGGAACCTGGAATTTGTATTGGGACACAGCGCCCGGACAAGTTGCCGGTTTATTGATTCACTTGGCGAAAGCCCCAGAGTTCCAACTAAAATAAAACTGCTATGTGTAACAATCACTTCTCTTCATCAAACTATAAGAAGCTGCACGATAAGCAGCACGAACAAGAACACAACCACTGGAGTCGCCGCTCTTTCATTCAGGCTTTAGGACTCCTAGGTGGTGGAACAGTAATGTTAGGGGGAACCAATTTGACGGTTTCTAATCCATCGCCATTGGCTATGGCCTTGACAGAATCAGAGAACGATAATATCTTGGTGATCATTCGCCTTAAAGGAGGTAATGATGGTCTAAATACCATTGTCCCGGTATACGATTACGATACTTACGCAGGCTTACGACCAAACATACGCTTGGCAGAAAGTTCGCTTTACGCACTAGACCCAGACTTTGGGCTGCCAGATTTTATGAGTCCACTCCAATCTGTATGGGGTGACGGACGCATGAAAGTAGTTCACGGAGTTGGTTATCCGGATCAAAACTTTTCACACTTTGAATCCTCAGATATTTGGGCCAATACCGATACCTCAGATCCAGGAGAGACTGGATGGTGGGGACGCTATTTTGAAGAGCTCTATCCAGATTATTTGGTGAATCCGCCAGAGGTTCCTCCAGCCATCCAAATTGGTAGTATTGGAAACCTCATTTTTGACGGACTGAATAGTAACTATGCCTTTACTGTGGCCAATCCGGATCAATTGAGCTCTATTGCTTCGACGGGAGTTGTCCATGATGTAACGGATATTCCTGACTGCTATTACGGAGATCAACTTCAATTTTTGAGAGCCGCCACGAATACCACCTTTGCTTATGCGAGTGTAATCAACGAGGCTTATGAAGGAGCTACAAACGATGCACCTTACGATACCCGAGACCTGTCCAATCAATTGGCAATCATAGCGCGATTGATCAAAGGAGGTTTAGGAACTAAAGTATTTATGGTAACCCTTGGAGGATTTGACACCCACGCCAATCAGTTGGTAACACACAATGAGATCATGAATGATCTGTCATTGGCCGTTAAGAACTTTTATGACGATCTAGCCACGGCTGGTTGGGATGACAAGGTACTTTCCATGACCATCTCTGAGTTTGGAAGACGTCCTTTTGAAAATGGAAGTTTAGGAACGGATCACGGATCAGCCTCTACCATGATGCTCTTCGGAAGTGGTTTAGGCGAAAGCGGCTTTGTAGGTTCACACCCGAGTTTAACCGCAACGGATCCCTTTGGGAATTTGATCTTCAATCAAGATTTTAGAAATATCTATGCGACCATTATGATTGAATGGTTGTGTATTGACGAGACTACGGTGAATGCCGCTTTGCTCAATACGGATTACTCCTTGGTTGACCTTGGCTTTGCATGTAATACCGCCTCGGTAAATGATTTTGAAGATGTCAATCGCTTTGCGCATACCGCAACCTATAGAGACAACACTACGTTTATCAACTTCAATATGCCGTTCTCTGCGCATGTCAAAGTGGTGCTTTATAATATTGTTGGACAGGAGGTAGCCACCTTGACGAACGACATGAAATTCTCAGGAGCTCATGAGATCGATGTGAAGAA
>NZ_JABSPU010000118.1 GCF_013214815.1 Gilvibacter sp. | reverse complement strand
CATTGGCAAAAATAGGTCCCTTTACAAAGGTGAAATTTCTGTTCTGATCCAAGATCTCTGCCCCTAAAATATCACTGGGCATAAGGTCCGGCGTAAACTGGATTCGTTTGAATTCCAGTCCAAGTGTTTGAGCTACGGTGTTTACCAATAAAGTTTTGGCCAATCCCGGAACTCCAATGAGCAGCGCGTGTCCTCCAGAGAATATAGCCAGTAGCACTTGGTCAATGACCTCATCTTGTCCTACTATAACTTTGGCAATCTCTGTCTTTAAGGCTTTATACTTATCGACCAACAGGCCGATCGCTGCTACGTCACTCATATTAATTCTTTATCCAATTGCTGGCAAAATCACAGTCGTAATAATCCCGATTCACACTAACGAAAGTTTCCAAGATCTTCTCGTCTTGCCACTCTTCAATAGCTCTACGACGTTTGTCATTCAAGGCGAGATCCTGAATCTTTTCATAATCCTTAGAGTAATCGGCTTGATGCTCGTCATAACGATCCGTCACCATGATGATCTTGAATTTTTTACGCCCGGTGCGGTCTGCATCGGTCAAAACTTGAGAAACTTCTTTGTCTTTTAGATTGTAGATCTGCTGAGCCAATACGGGTTCCATTTTAGTCAGATCAAAGCGGGTATCACCGCTAACCGGATTCACCAATTGTCCTCCGTCGTTTTTGGTTTCTTTTTCGTCGGATTCACTCTTAGCTGCTTCAGCGAAGGTCAACTCGCCATCAACAATTCGCTGACGAATGTTCTCGATCTTCGCTTTTGCCACTGCAACGGTCTCATCAGTTACATCAGGAATCAAAAGAATGTGACGTACATCTACCGTTTGTCCACGGATCTTATCCACCATTAAAATGTGGTAACCGAATTCTGACTCAAAAGGTTCACTGACCTCTCCTTCTTGCAGTGAGAAAGCCACGTCTTTAAACTCTTTTACAAAGTTGTCAGAACGCTTCAGGCTGATCTTACCTCCTTTTGTACTCGATCCTGGATCCTGAGAATACAATACAGCCTTAGTTGCAAATGATTCTCCGTTCTCTACAATACCGCGTCTGAACTCATTCAAGCGGTCAATTACTTTCTGAATCTCCTCCTGAGGAATCTCTGGCTCAATTACGATTTGAGCGATCTCAACCTCAGCACTGAAAAGCGGACGCTCATCTACTGGGATGGAGTTAAAGAAGGTTCTCACCTCTTCTGGAGTGATCTCTACTCCTTCAATGATCTTGTTCTGCATCTCAGAGGCCAACATATTGTCCTTATTGATCTGAAACAGCTCCGCTCTCAGTTCAGGCATGGACTTCTTTTTGTAGAATTTCAAGACCTGTTCTTCTGAGTTGAACTGCGCCAACATGTATTGGATCTGCTGATCTGTAGTCGCATTCACTTGCGCATCAGGAATAATTACACTGTCCTGAATGGCGTGATGCGCGTATAGTTTTTCTTCCATCAAAGTTCCCAAAAGCTCGCAACGTGTAATGTCTGCAGTTGAAAAACCTTGTTGTTCTATTTGAATGTATTTACGATCGATATCACTGTCCAAAACGATGTACTTACCCACTTGAGCACTTACCCCGTCAACTTTGAATTTCTCAAACGTCTTCACAGTATCAATGACCTGTTGACTCGCCGCAACACCCGTGCTATCTACCTCTACTACTTCCTGCGCCTGCATTTGCAGCCCGACTAAAGCCAAGGCAGCAAAACATAAACGGCTATTGATAAACTTCGAAATCATTATTCTTGATCGCATCTTTTGTAATATCGGCCTCCAATTTTTTAATGAGGTCCAATTTCCTTTTGTTTAGTATAATTTGTTGAATGGTGGGTCTGACGTATTCCAGCGGAGCATCATCCCCTTTTTCTAAGGCATCCTGAACTTGGATCAAATATACTCCTATAGAGTCTTGCAGCCTTACGAAATTAGATTTTTTTAACTTTTCCGCATTGGTTTTAACCGCAATTAACGGTATTTCAGAAAGCAGGGCGTCTTGGCGCACCCAAGTACTGTCATTGAGGTAGTAACGCTTGAACTGAAAAGCGATCTCCTCCAAGGCCTTTTTGTCTTCTATATCAAATTCTTTGAGGTGAGCCGTAACCTCATCAGTAGCGTTGAATTCTTCCCCAACATACACGTAACGAAGTTTCAAAAGACGCTCCTTTAAAACAAAACTCTCTTTGTTCTTTTCAAAGTACTGTTGATAGGTCTGCTCGGTAATGGAACTGTCCAACTGCTTAGAAACAACCGCATTCTTATACCCTTTGGTGTAAAGGTCTGCTTTGTAATCGTCCACTAATTGATCATAGGTAGCCAATTGAGATTCAGAAAGATTCAATCGCGCCTGATCAATAAGTAACTGCTGTGTCGCCCAACGGTTGATATAATTGGTCACGATCAAAATACTGTCTTCCGCAGAGGTGTTGGGTTGAATTAAATTGGTGAGATCCTCCTTAAACAGGTAACTGTCGTTGACGCGAGCCACAGGTTCAGAGGGCAATTCCCTTGTCAAGAAATCACAGGAAGTCATTGCCAAGGCGGCAAACAAAGCAATTAACCAGTAATTTCTTTTGAGCATTAGAGTTGTGCTTTAATTTCCTGAAGCACCGCTTGATCTATGTTCACCTTGAATTTTTTCTTGAGTTGTTCCATGAAGGAGGATTCCAGGGCAGCCTGATAATCACCCATTACACGGCCTCGAATAGTATCTAAGGGGATAGCCGTTGGTGCTAGAAGTTCGTCTGTTCGTATAACCGTAAATTGTCCGGCCTTATTGTACACCTTGGAGACTCCAGAAGCAAATTTGAAGTTTTCTGGCAGTAAGCGGTGGCCTTCCGCATAAGTACCTTCACTAAAGATTACCTGAGTTTCGCCATCGGCATTGAAAGTCGCTTGCAGCTCTTCAAGACTCGCACCTTTTTTAAGTGCTTTTCTAACTTTTTTAGCAACGGCTTCACTGGGTGTAGAGGCGATTAAACCAGTCATTCTAGGCTTGTATTGATAAGATCCTATCTGGTTTTGATAAAAGGCTTCTAAACCAGTGCTGTCTTTTCTAACCTTACCCCAGATCTCACTTTCCATAAGATCAAAGATCAAGAGTCCTTCTTTGTATTCTTGAACGATATTGGCGAAGCCTTCATCCTCTAAATCTAAATTGTCTTTAAAATAGTCACGAATGGCAGATAACTCAAATTCGCTATAGAAGACCTTAGCCGCTCCGTAGGTAGTGTTATGTCTAGCAGATTTGCGTTGTCTTTCTTCAATAAAACGAGCAAAGTCGTCATAAGTAAAGCTGGTTCCGTTGAGATTGAAGATCTCTGTTTTCATCACTGGATTTAGACTGTCTGTATACTTCCAAGTCTTTTTGGTGATGCTGTCAGTCAAGAATTCTGTAAAGAATGGAACAACGTGGTCTGGAGTAGTAACATTATAGCGCGCCTTAAGGTCTTGCTTTGACATGGATTTAATATAATCCAGACGTTGCGCTTGTTGAACCTTTTGCTTCAATTGAGATTCCAAATCTTCATAGCTTGGACGTGGGTGACGTTCAATGAGTTTAATAATGTGCCAACCAAAATCCGTTTGGATA
>NZ_JABSPU010000117.1 GCF_013214815.1 Gilvibacter sp. | reverse complement strand
CCCTACCAATCCCGCATAGCGCCCAAAACCAATAAGCCGTGCTCCACTAGCCTTTACGATGGTCTCGTGATCGTAGAGCTCGATCTTTTTATCCAAAATGGCTCTAAGCAGCTTTCTATTGTAGGGTTGCTTTTTGATGGTATGTGAAAAGAAAAAGTACTTCTTATTGGGAATAAGTGCCTCAACCGGAACCTCTTTTACACCCAACATTACATCTGCCGCGCTTACGTCCTCTTGCACAGTAACACCAGCAGCCGCGTAAGCTTGATCCTTAAAAATGCGGATGTCACTCGATTCTGCCACTAACTCCGCCTCTGGAAAGCTTTTCATGACTTCCTGACATTTATCAGGCGAAAAAACCACTCTTTTGTCTGGTGGAGACTTGCGTTCTTTGATTATGGCGAATTTTACTGGCATTTGGAATACTTTTTGTTCAATTAGTAAGGCGAGCAAAGATACAGTATTTCGTGTATCTTTGCGAGCCTGTGCGTTAGGGATTGAGGCTTTGTTGGAGCTCTTTTTGGGAATCCAAAAAAGCGACTGCCGAAAGCCCGACCCGCGGAAAGCGGGAAACGCCACAACCGTTCATTGAAAACTCAAGGGGCCGACTGGTTTTGACAGCGGGACCAATTGAAATGTAAGCATATCGAGCGCTGGACCACAGCTCGTTAATCTCATGATTCACACTTTTTAAACGGCGAGAATAACTACGCCCTAGCTGCATAATCTGAATTATAGTAGGATAGTGCCTCGGTCTACAAGGTAGACAAGCAGGAACGCTCTCAAAGGCCTTGGTTTACGGCATTTGATATAGAGCGTTCGTAAAAGTAAACCTAGCCGCTTTAGGGCTTTGATAAAGCAGCGAAACTCAAATTGAAGCTAAGCCTGTTCTTGGTAGTCTTTGACCGGGGCCAGGCCGACAATCAATTAAAGACTAAATATGTAGAAAGCATTTGAATTGCCTGTTTGGACGGGAGTTCGACTCTCCCCGGCTCCACTTCAAAAGGCTACCTCTCGGTAGCCTTTTTGCGTTACGCCTTCGGGATTCGAACCCCGAAGGTCTGTTCTTTTTGAGTAACAGTTTTGACAGATTTATAAATTGTGAGTATTACTTCCTGCGCGGCAGGCCTATGCCTCACTAAATTAGTCCACCGGACTAATTTTTAACGCTCGGCAGTCCCCGGCTCCACGAAGCTTTTTATTAAAACTTTTCAAGATCGCACTGTAGTCTATAGAATTCGAACCCCGGACGGCTTGTTCTTTTAGAGCAGAAGTCTTTACAGATTTATAAATTGTGACTGTTACTTCCTGCGCAGTAGTCCCCGGCTCCACTCTGGGAGAGTCTCACTGCGCTAGTGCGGCAGGCCTATTCCTCATTCTTGGCATTACTTGGTGCCTTATCAGTTTTCACCTGATTAAAGCTGATATTGAGTCCTAAACCCACCCAGGTTTTTCCATCGTATTGCCAATTTATGTCGCTGTCCTTTTGACCTAAGAAATCCCAGCCGATAAAGAGTCCAAGGTTAGCATACGGAGCAAATTTGAAAACAGCTCCCGTTGACACGGTAAAGGCATTAGCCGATCTTTCGGTCTCCACATCACTATTATCTGGGGTTAGGTTAACACCGGTCAATCCTAAACCAAAAGAAGCATCTAGAAATGAATCTTCTGTTTCGCGATTACCAATCCCAAAAACCAAATTGGCCTGTAATGAAAGACTGGACTCAAAATCAAAGTCATCTCCGCCACCAATATCGCGCAGTCGAAAGGGTATTGTGTAGGCGCCAACTGATGCTCCCTTATAAATGCGATACAACTTCTTGGTCACTTGTTCGAATTCCTTCTCCTTCATATAAAAGACAGGATTGTTCTCATTGAAAGTTTTAAAACTTATTGAGGATTCGTCCTTGTAGTTCCAATATTCATAGTAAATGACAGCGTCCTTTTTGTATAAGACACGAATACGTGCGCCTTTTTTTATGGCTTCTTGTTCCTTGGTGCCGTAGTTGTATTGTGGTGAAATTTCCTCTTGGATGGAATGGGTAAACTCATAGCTACCGCTTTGAAGTTCAACTTCGCCGCTAACGAGGAATTCTGCCTGCTTCTGAGCTTCTAACAACTGTCGCGTTAGCTCTAATAGCTCTGCCTGAATCTGTAATTGCTCGATTTCCAGTTTGGATTTCTCCTCTATTTTGCCATCGAGCAGATCACTGTCGGGATCTAATGCCCGCAACTGTTCAATAAAAGTAGAAACTGCGGTGATCTCTGCCGATTTCTCATCAAGCAGCTCTTGTTTTGCTTCGATCTTCGCTTCCAACTCTTCTACTGGAGGTAAATCATCTTGGGCAAAAGCCTGGCCAAATAGAAGTAAAAGTGTAAATAATGTGAGTGTTCTCATGTCATTTGAATTTGATGTAAATATCAAATCCAGCCGATCACAAAAACATACCCTTTAAGGTGTATTTATAAGTATAGATTTTACGTATCTTTGCCTCAACTCAAAAAACTAAAAAAATGGGCGTAGGCGGCATCGTAATTGGAACTATCGTAGTGTGCTTTATTCTTGGACTCGTGATCGAGCTGCAAGAGCGTTTATAAACTCCTCTTTTACTTTCTTAGCTTAAAACTATAGGTGGTCTCAGAACGATACACCTCATCTGGTTTTAGTAGTACTGACGGGAATTCTGGCCTGTTGGGTGCGTCTGGATAGCCTTGCATTTCTAGACAAATAGCAGGAAAATCTTCAAACTTTTGATCTCTTAAATTCAATCCTTTAAAGTTGGGTGGTGTATATACTTGTGCAGCCAATTGATTGCTGCTCACCTGCATTTCAATGCCTGTCTCTGGTGCGTAAAGTCTTAAGGGCTCGTGATTCTTATCCAAAGCATAAGCCAGGTCCAAGCCTGCTCCCAATCGATCCCCTACTCGACTTTGATTTGAAAAATCCTTGTTGTGTTCTTGGGTATCCAACAGCTTACCCGTAGGCACCATATTGTCGAGTGTTTCCAAGAACTTGGTACTTGGAATAGAGAGTTGATGTTCCTTTACAGTCCCTCCTCCAGCTAAATTAAAATAGGTATGGTTACAGAGATTGAGCACAGTGTCGGCATCTGTAGTGGCCTCATAGACCAAAGTAATCTCATTAGTTTCACTTAAGGTATAACTAGCCGTCACCGAAACAGTTCCAGGATAGCCACAAGTCCCGGCCTGCTGTTTTAGCTTAAAAACAAGCGATTCGTCAGTGTGAGATTGCACCTCCCATACTTGATGTTGAAAACCACAAGTTTCACTGTGCAGATGCATCCCCTTATTTTGAGGTACTTTAAAGTAAGTTTCACCAAGGGTAAATCCGCCTTTAGAAATGCGTCCAGCTACACGTCCTACAGTAGCGCCTATGCAGAGGTTTTTGTTCTGATAGTCGGGATCCAAATAATCGGTCGCCTTTGGAAATCCGGCAATAAGACTTTGCACATTGCCGTCTCTATCTGAGCATTGAATGTCCATTAAAGCCGCGCCTACATTGGTAAGCAGTACGCGCATGCCTTGTGCATTTTTAAGTTCGAAATGTTGAGCAGTTCCTTGCATGGGCGCAAGATAAAAAAAGCCGCTTCAATTGAAGCGGCTTCAGATCTTTAGAACCAGGATTTTTAGGATTGTTCCTTTTCGGTATCCTGTCCTGATTCCTCCCAGAGCACAATACCTCCTTCAAGATCATAAATCTTCTTGAAGCCCATTTCCTTTAAGATCTCAGCAGCTCGGGCGCTGCGTCCTCCTTTT
>NZ_JABSPU010000116.1 GCF_013214815.1 Gilvibacter sp. | reverse complement strand
CCAACTTTGTTCAAGAGAACTTGAGTAATTGGTATGTGCGTTTGTGTCGCCGCCGTTTCTGGAAAGGTGCTTACGGTCCGGATAAGATCTCAGCCTACCAAACCTTGTATACCTGTTTGCATCTTGTGGCGCAATTGAGCGCGCCTATCGCTCCGTTTTATATGGATCGATTGTATCAAGATCTCAACGCTGTTTGTAGCTTGGAATCGGCGAGTTCAGTTCACTTGAGCGATTTCCCTAAGGCCGATGAAGCCTTGATCGACTCTGCTTTAGAGCATCGCATGCAGAAGGCGCAAACAATATCTTCTCTAGTGCTCTCGTTACGCAAGAAAGAACAGATCAAAGTGCGTCAGCCTTTACAGCGTATTATGATTCCTGTTTTGGATGCTGCGGATAAAGCCGAGATCGAACTTATTGCAGACTTGGTTAAATCCGAAGTAAACGTAAAAGAAATAGAACTGCTAGACGATGCCAGTGGTATTTTGGTCAAGCAGATCAAACCGAACTTTAAGGTCCTTGGGCCTAAATTCGGAAAAGATATGAAAGCCGTTGCAGCCGCGGTTTCACAATTCACTCAAGAGGATATACAAACCATTGAAAAGGAGGGTGAAATGGCAGTTGTAATTAATGAAAAAAATATTATTTTAGGCCTGCCTGACGTGGAGATCAGCTCGCAGGACATAGAAGGATGGCTCGTGGCCAATAACGGTCCTCTCACAGTCGCCTTAGATGTTAGCATCACTCCGGAGCTCAAGAGCGAAGGCATCGCCAGAGAATTGGTAAACCGCATTCAAAATGTGCGTAAGGATTCGGGCTTTGAAGTTACAGATCAAGTTTCAGTAACCATCCAAAAAGCCCCAGAGTTGGAAGCTGCGGTCGCTGCTAATCTGGAATACATTAAAACGGAAACTTTAACCGCGAGTCTCGAGTTCACCGATGACCTAAAAGAAGGCACGGAAGTTGCATTTGACGATATCGAAACCCGACTAGCGATAAAAAAATATTAGGACTATGGCGCAAGAATTGAAAAACCGCTACAGCGATAAGGAACTAGAAGCATTTCGTGAGATCATCATGGAAAAGATGGAGAAAGCTCAGCAACAATTGGAGTTGATTGAGAGTGCTTATAAAAACGATTCCAACAATGGAACCGATGATACCTCGCCTACGTTCAAGGCCTTTGATGAAGGTTCTGAAGTGATGAGTAAAGAAGCGAATTCCCAATTGGCGATCCGCCAAGAGAAGTTCATTCGCGATTTGAAGAACGCATTGATCCGAATTGAGAACAAAACCTATGGCATTTGCCGTGTGACCGGAAAATTGATCAATCCGGAGCGCTTGAAGTTGGTTCCTCACGCTACTTTGAGCATTGAGGCCAAAAACATGCAGAAATAATACAGACGCCCCGTTTTGGGGCGTTTTTGTTTATGTCTCGATTCCTGCTGATTTTATGTATGCTGCTGTGTACCCTCACAGCGACAGCCCAAAGTGAAACCATCAAAGATGTGGATGCATCCGCCTTGGATGTACTGCAAGTGGATGTGGACAATATTGCACGTTTGACGGTTCGCGCTAGCCAGACCGATAGGTTTAAAGCCTTTTTGAACACAGAAGGAGAATTTGCCCAAGAACTCGTACTCAATGTTTTTGAGACGGGCGGGACCTGGAACGTGAATATTGGTTTTGCTCCTGGTTTTCTGCCAGAGGATGACAAACTGGGCGCTCATAAAGTGATTTCGGCAGAACTGACTCTAGAAATCCCAGAAGGAAAATATTTGAACGTTTCCGGACGTTGTTTAAGTGTGGGGCTAAATGGAGGTTTCGCTGCAGTAGAATTACGACTCGATGCAGGTAATATAGATGCCAAGAATTTTTTGGCCTCAGGAGTTTTAGAGACTGCTAATGGGAATGTTCGCATCAAAGGACAAACAGGACTTTACGCGGAAACTGTTGGACAAGCCGATAAAATTACCAATGAACTACCCCAAAGTGGAACACACTTGATTCGTGTTGTGGTACCGCAGGGAAGTATCCATCTCAAAGCCAAAAATTAGTGTATTTTTGTAGCCTTAAAACTCGCTAATGTCTTTAAAGAAAGCAGGTATTATCATTTTTCTCGTTTTGCTGATCGATCAGGTGAGCAAGATCTATATCAAGACCCATTATCAACTGCATGGAGGCTTTAGCGTTTTGGGCCAAGATTGGTTCAGAATTTACTTTATTGAAAATGAAGGTATGGCCTGGGGAGCTAAAATTCCTGGAAAGTATGGGAAGCTATTCTTAACCTTATTTAGACTGGTTGCCATTGTTGGGATTGGTTATTGGTTGTGGGATTCTGTAAAGAAACAGACCTCCAGAATCCTAACCGTAGCGGTGTCTTTCATCTTTGCTGGAGCTTTTGGAAACATTATTGATTCTGTGTTTTACGGCATGATCTTCAACGACTCTTTAGGGCAAGTAGCTAGTTTTATGCCAGACGATGGCGGTTATGCACCGATCTTCTATGGGAAGGTTGTAGACATGCTTTATTTCCCGCTTTGGTCGGGGGATCTGCCAGAATGGTTGCCGTTCTGGGGTGGCGAACGTTTTACCTTCTTTGAGCCGGTATTCAATATTGCTGATGCCTCAATTACCTGTGGAGTCTTAATGTTGTTGGTGTTCCACCGCAAGGCATTTCCAAAGAAGCCCGATACCGTAGCTTCACTTTCTGACGACTAAAATTTATACACCTTTTCTGGACTGATGCAGTAATCCAATGGAATATCCGTTGGACTGTTTGGTATGTCCTGCTCTGGAGGGAAAAAAGAAAGCCCAATTTTGAGCACTTCGCGATCACAATCCGCCAGAAAACGGTCGTAAAAGCCTTTACCATAACCCAATCGATTCCCTTTAAGGTCATAGGCCAATAAGGGAATAAAGATCACTTGAAGTCTTTGAGCAGGGATCTCTATACCGTCCTGTGGTTCTGGAATGCCCCAAGGGTTGGGTTTGATCACAGTATGATCTTCCAAGAGATAATGGGTGAGGCTGGAATCTTCAAAATTGCTCTTAGAAACCACCACACTCTTGTCCTTTCCTTGCAAAATGTGTAATAGGTATTCTGTATTGACTTCCAACTGCCGGGCAATAGGCAAGAACAAATGGTAGTATTGAGACTCCCAAATGGGCAAAGTCAACCCCTGATTGGCAATGGCCAAGCTGAAGTCTTCACGAGCTTCTTCTGATAAGTTTTGGCGCTTAGCTTTATACGCCTTTCTCAAAGCGGCCTTGGTCATTGGTTTTCTGTGGAGATGTGGAACAGTGCGTCTCCTTGATAGACAATTGGCGCTTCATTGACATTGATCACGTAGCCTGCCGCGTTTGATCGGATCCAGTAATGCACCTTGCCGTAAGGGTCGGTGATATGACCTAAAACATGCCCAACCGGAACATGCTCTCCTGCTTTTACAGAGGGTTTGAACATGCCAGAAGTAGAGGCTCTCAACCAACGACTCTGTGTAATCACAACTGATTTATTTTTGGGAGAACTCACCTTGAATTTAGAGCGCAACATGCCCAATTCATTCAAAACACGTTTGGCACCATTGACTCCCGTGTTGCTTACCACATTGTCTATGCTGTTAGACTTTCCGCCTTCAAAGAGCAAGGCAGTGATGTCGTTTTTCTCACAATAACTGCGGAAGGATTTCTTAATGTTTTTGGAGTGCAGAATAAAAGGTGCGTTAAAGATCTCCGCCAATTGATTCTGTCTTTTGTTTTGCCCGGTAATGCGAATATGC
>NZ_JABSPU010000115.1 GCF_013214815.1 Gilvibacter sp. | reverse complement strand
GCGCTCAGCCCGATATTGGTTGTTACAGCTTTTATGCTCCAAGGGTGGTTCTTTGGAGCTTTTTTTATGTATAAGTTGAAAAATAATGTAAAAAGATTGAAATAAATAGAAAAAATCCGTATGTTTGTATCACTGAATCTGAAAAAGTAGTGTGGTGCAAGGATCTTTTTCACATTTAGACAAGGAAGGACGAAAGTCATCCTTAAAGCGGCAAGAAAGCACCACTTCTTAGCCGCTTTTCTTTTTAATTCATGTTATTGGTTTAGAACAGTAGAGACGAGGTGTCTCTTCAAAACTTAGGCACCTCTTTTTTTTCTCGCTGTTTTGGGCCTAGCTGTAATAAACCAATTTACCATCATGCTTAAGAACCACCGACAAATTGTCGAAGAGCATTTTAACCGCTGTTTGAAAGAACAGCAACTTACTTTCCAAGAGGCGAGATCTATCGCCAGCACTTCCAAGAACTACGACAAAAGACTGTCAAGGGCTATTTCAAACTTTGTTAGCTCGAATCTATATAGCGTTGACATTTCAACCGTTACCAGCTTATTGCCTATCGGAAGGCAAAAAGCGACCAATTTTATCAATTTTCGATAGCTGTAATAAACCAAAGTTATGATTAACATTAAAAACGAATTCATTAGGGACGTTTTACCGAAGATAGGATCAGACGCTTTTAGCGTATTTATGGCCATCGCTTCCCACGCTGGGAGGGGAACTGTTGTTTGGCCCGGAACTGAGCGATTAAGAAACATGTGTACAGTGGAAAAGGCTGGAGAAATCGGTCCAATGCCGGAGAAGCGATTTTACAAGGCCGTGAAGAAGTTGATTGAATTTAACCTAGCTGCGAGGTTCCAAGAAAGGAAAGGGAACGGTGATTTTGGAAAGCGTAAATTTAAGATAATGAGTGACTTAGTAGGGGTCACAATGTGGGGTGAGCACGAGTTTGAAGGCGATGATTTACAGCTACAGGGAGAAAGACCGCGCTTAGTCAAAAATGGCTTAGCGCCAAACGACCAAACAGAAGAGTTACCTAAAGAGGAAGATAATGTGCAAATCAAAGATGTTGCACTTCAATCTGATTTTGTTTTTTTCTGGAACCTTTTTGGGAATAAGAAAAACAAAAAGAAGGCTCAATCAGCCTTCAACCGATTGAGTAAAGCGAAGAAGAAACTTTGCATTGAAGCAATTGAGGATTACAAAAAGTATTTAGATCAAACCGGGATTGCCCAGATGCACCCTACCACCTGGATCAACGGCGAAAGGTGGAATGATGATTTTGAAGTAAAGCAAAAGGGAGCGAATACGGACCAAGCCTTGAATGACCACCTCTTGAGCGAAGAGAACGAAGCGGCCTACAATAGGTATATCCAGTATGTGATTGAGGAAATGCCAGCCCTATGGAAAAGTAATTGTAAAATACTAAGCAAGTCGGAATGGTTGGAAATGCAACAAGGGACTTGTTTTAAAAACCTGTTCATCCACCTAACCCCAAGGAAACAAGCCGACATTAGGCGAAAACTTCACCACATCTTCAATGATTTAGGGTACGAGCGGAACAAGTATTCCAGGATTTATGATGCAATCAAAGAGGAATACAGCTGCCATATCAACGACAAAAAGCGATTGGTAGCATGAGGGACTTATTACAAATAGCACTAGCCTACCATGAGTCGGGCTACCATGTAACTCCAATAAATCAGCGGAAAGACACCGAAAAAGTCAAATACGACTTTCCTCGAAAATGGCAGAAATACCAAACCGAACAGAGCGAACAAGAAGTAAGAGAATTATTTGCTCAAAAGTGCTCTGGTATAGCCATTGTGATAACCAAGGGGATGGAAGTAATTGACATCGACACAAAGGCAGATCCTACCGGAAAGATTGCAGACCAGTATTTTGAAGAACTGGTATTTACTGGCCAAAACGAACTATTGAAGAAAGTTGTAAAGGTTCAAACCAAATCAAACGGCTTTCATTTGATCTACAAGGCCCCTAATTGCGAGGGCAATCAAAAGCTTGCTACTCGAAAAAACTGCACTGAGGCAGCGATTGAAACAAGAGGCTTTGGAGGATTGATTTATGCTTGCCCTACACCTGGATACAAAGTATTGAATGGAAGTTTGTCTCAGGTTCCAGAGTTGACAGCGGCAGAGCGGAACACATTGATTAATGCCGCTATTGGCTTAGATGAATCAAAAGATACTGAAGCACCTGAAATTGTTGCTCCAAAGGAATTTCCAACCGGAAACATAACACCCTGGGATGACTACAAGGCCAAAACCGACCTTTTAGGCTTGTTAGAGAGCTACAACTGGAAGTTTGTTAGAGATCGCGGAGGCGATGTAATCTTGAGTAAACCGGGCGCGAGTGATCCAAAAGATACGGATGCTAAGATTATTAAGGCCAGCAATGGAGATCCTATTTTTCACCCTTTTACAACTGGAACGGCCTTTGAGTCAAGAAGAAATTATAACGCGTTTCAGGTTTACGCATTGATGGAACACGGGGGGGATGGAAGCGAAGCGGCTAAACAACTGCTTAGAGAGGGTTTTGGGACTCCAGTAGAAGTAATCAAAGAACAAGAGGGAAAAGAGGAGCTTAGCGAGTTATTGGCCTTTGTCAAAAGTACTAGGTTTGATATAAACAAGCCAGTTATTGAAGAAGAGGCAATACTAACCGTCACCCTTGAAGGGAAAACTTATAAAGTTGGTGGTAAAGGGCAATTAGGAGTCATTACCGGGGCGCAAAAATCCGGTAAGTCTTTGATTACCTCTTGTATCACTTCAGCAGGTTTGAGTGGTAAAAGAGGATTACTGCCTTTTGACTTAGATGTTAACGGATATATAGATTACTACGATACGGAACAGTCTAAATTTTTCTACGGATTGACCCAACAGCGTATTTACAAGATGGGAGGATTAATAAACAACCACCCTAAATACGCAGCTTACCACCTGAGGAGATTAGCTAAAAAAGACCGACTAAACGCAATAGACTTAATGCTTAAGGGTAGGACTGATTTGTCATGTATTGTCATAGATGGGGCGGTAGATTTATGTGAAGATTTCAATGATGTAAAAGCATCCGAAAGAATTGCAGACAAGCTTCTCCAATGGAGTGACGAAACGGGCGGTTTACTTTTAACAATCCTGCACACGACAAAGCAAATGAACTTCATGAGGGGGCATTTGGGAACAGCCTTACAGAATAAGGCTGACTTTGCCATTGAAACAATTCAAGATAAAGATGCTGGAGTTTACACGGTGAAATGTAGAGAAAGCCGTTTTGCTCCGTTTCCAAGTTTTGAGTTCACCAGAGATGAAGATGGAATGCCAGTATATGAAAATGGAATGCCTGAACCTGAAAAAGATTCTTGGACCGAACCAGAACAACCGAAGCAAGAATATCAAACAATTATTCCTCCACCTGAAAAAGTGGATGACCAAACTGTAATACCATTCTAATGAAAGACAACAACATTATAACCTTGATCGGGAACGTAGGGAATGAACCCGAAATGCGAATACTCAAGAACGGGACAAAACTATCAACATTTAGTTTAGCTGTGACGGATAATTACAAAGACAAGGATGGACAGTGGCAGAAAAAAACGGAATGGCACGATTGCGTTGCCTGGGCTAAGGTAGCCGACCTAGTAGAGCGGCGGGTAAATAAAGGGTCTTTCCTACTAGTCAAAGGCCAGTTAGTTTACAACCGATGGGAAGACAAAAACGGATCGAAAAGAAAAGACGCTAGGATTAAGGTCGAGAATATCTTATTCCTAGAAAGGCCAATAAAGAAAGACGACTCAAGCGGTTACGG
>NZ_JABSPU010000114.1 GCF_013214815.1 Gilvibacter sp. | reverse complement strand
ATGAATTTATTTATGAATTTGAGTATCGTGGTTCAGGCACATTGATTAGTTGTAAATAATTAGCCAGTGCACAACAACGCATAAAACCGCATGGCTAGTTTGTCCACTTCGTGGGTACTTTCATTGAATGTCCACCAGACATTCAGTTTTGACAGGCAAAACTTCATTGCAGTAACCCCAAAAACTAGTAACTTTAATTAAAACAAAACGAAACGTCTAAGTTTAGGCTTGGTGGCTCTCCCTGCTGATTAAAATGCGGGGTAGATGAAGTTGGGGAATCCAGCCGCACGCCACATGCCGCCCGCGGTTTATGCGAAGACGTTGGCAATTATGTTAGAAATGAATAGTGAAACACGAAAACATGCCGAATTTTCAGATAGGTTTTTTGCAAGTTTAATAGATGCAATTATAATAGGAGGGCTTACCTTTTTAGTCAATTCTGTGAACTTCTCTATATTCAAAAGCTTTTGGATTTATCTCCTTTTTACTTTGATAGCAATACTTTATAAGCCTTACATGGAGGCAAAGTACTATGCCACTCTCGGGAAAATTGCAATGAAAATTGAGGTAACTGATACTAATTACAACTATATCGATCTACAAAGATCTTTGATGAGAAGTTTAATATTAATAATTCCTTCTCTAGTTTACATAGTTGTGCATTTCTTTGCATTTAATAATTCTTATGTGACAGGATCAGACGGCGTAATAGAATTTGGCATGAGAATGGGTGAAGAATATCCTTTATTGACAACGATAGCTTCATTTTTGTCATATTCAACTCTAGTGGATATTGTAGTTTATCTTTCAGACATGAGTAAATATCAAAGATCATTAAAGGATTTCATTGCCAAAACATATGTTGTTAAGAAGCAAAGTAACACAATTGCCAACAACGTATAAACTAAACTGTTGTAAGAATTAACGGAATCTGCTTAAGGATGTAATCTTGAAGGATTCTTTTGCTTCGCAAAAGATCCTGGTTTGGGGTTGTTGCTAGAGAAAGCCATAAAATCGCTCAGCATTTATTAATCTTCACAATCCAGTCGGGGTGGACAGGCTGGTGCCATATAGTTTTGCCTTTGGCAAAACCAAAGGTCTGGTAGACCTTTGATGGCAGCATCCGCGAAGCGGCAGTCACAACGCTAATTCAGAAGACGATACTTGTGGATATTAAGTTGAACTACCCGCGAAGCGGCCTGCGACCGACGGCTCCCGATATTAGACTTAATAAATTTAATAAGCAACAAACAAAGGGATTACTCGCTTACGCTCGTGATCCTGGTTTGGGGTTGTTGCAAAATTGCAACTCACAAAAGGATTATGCTCCCTTTGGTCGCATGATCCTATATTTTGTTCGTTGCTAAAAGAAAAAGCCTGTACCGCTTAAGAAAGTAAACTTTCTACGCTGTACAGGCTTTTTCTTTTGTCGGGGTGGCAGGATTCGAACCTGCGACCTCCTGCTCCCAAAGCAGGCGCGATAACCGGGCTACGCTACACCCCGGACTAAGCGTTTATGCACAATTAAAATTGTCACGCTTATCCTTTGTAAGATCGTTGCGGAGAGACCGGGATTCGAACCCGGGCAACGGTTGCCCGTTGACAGATTAGCAATCTGCTCCATTACCACTCTGGCACCTCTCCAATAAACACTAATACCATTGCTGATTTTAGCGGAGGCAAAGTTAACTTTTCGAATTAGATAACACAACCAATTCTTAGATTTTTTTACAAATCCAGTTCGGCTGTGATCACAACCCAACTCCCGTGTTTTAATGTGGTAAATATGAGGTATTTGTCTCCAGCGTCTTTGAGCTTGAATTTCTGCCGCAATTGCGCTACGGTAAGCGGAAAGTTCTTCGCAATGACCAAGTAGTCCTTTTTTAGAAAGGATTTCATCTGCCGTTTGTCATAAGGTAAGACTTCCGTTACCCGGAAGCGTCTTCCTGGGAAATCAATGGATTGGTCTGCAGTAAAAACATGACTGTGTTTAGCCAGCTTGTGAACGCTGTATTGAGCGCTGATGTAATCATAGGCCTGCAGCTTCATCAGTGCGCCATGAGGTAGGTATAGGTAAGCCTGAGGGTCAGAATAGGCCAGAGGCTCAACCTCTGCGGTGATTGTGTCTGTTACCGTGCCATCAGTTCCGATGTTTATGGCGCGTTCAATGACCTGTGTGGTATTGGGTTCCGCAAGCAGTAAAAGCTCTTTGACTTCACCTTTAACAGCTACAACTTCAATGCTGCTTAAATGCTTTAAAGCGGATTGCGCCTGTCGCAGATCCAACATGGGTGGTGCTTTGATCAGCAGCTTGGCACTGTTGGCCAGAAGCTGCTCTTGCAATGCAATGACATTGGGCTCGCAATCCTCCAGTTTAAAGGCGCGTTGCACCTTAGAACGTCTGTCCGGATCGCAATAGATCATATCCCAAGCTTGGGTTTCTAAGAGTTCTGTTCCGTCACCGCTATGCACCGTGATGTTATCAAATCCGAGGATTTTAAAATTATGCGCAGCCAGCTTCGCCAGTGCTGCATTGTGCTCGCAGTAGGTAACTTGCTCAAACCGCTCCGCAAAGGCCATGGAGTCGATCCCTAAGCCTCCGGTGAGGTCTAATAAGTGTTTTCCGCTGTGTGCAGCGGCTTTGTAGGCAGCGGTTTGCTCAGAAGAGCTCTGTTCTAAATTCAGCTTGGGAGGAAACACCAAACCTGCTCGGTCGTAAAGCTTGGTTAATTTGGCTTTGATGCGCTGTCTTGCGGCGACCTGTTGTGCGATCTCCGGCATGGAGACACCAGCAACTTCCGACTTTTTTAAGGCCAATTGATGCGGATCCTCCTTTAAATGTTCCAAAATAAAGGCCTGAACCGCCTCAGATGCTAAAAGCTCCAGGTTCACGCTACAGATTTTTGGTCAGGCGTTGCACCACCTTGTATTCAGATAGGAATTCCTTGGCAATTACTTTAACAGCTGTGTAGACAGGAACAGCGACAACCATCCCTACAATTCCGAGCAGCAATCCGCCAATAATAATGATCAAAAAGATCTCAAGCGGATGTGATTTAACGCTGGAAGAGAAGATCAGCGGCTGGTTCACAAAATTGTCAATGAGTTGCACAATCACCACCCCGATCATTACATAAATTGTCGTAGGCAGAATCACGGTTTGAAAGTCCGCACCTATATTACTGCTCATACTTAAAAGCAACATCAGCGCCCCACCAATAAGTGGACCTACGTAAGGAATCAGATTCAGCAGTGCACATAAAAATGCAATCACCACAGCGTTCTCAATGCCAAAGATCAGCAGTAAAATGGTGTACAAAATAAAGATCACCGTGACCTGTGCCAATAAGCCCACAAAGTAACGTGTCAAAAGGTTACGGATCTTGGTAATGCTTTTTTTAAGTCGATTCTCATCAGAATTCTTCACCAAACTCAAGATGGCATTGTCAAAAAGGGCGCTGTCCTTTAAAAAGAAAAAGGTGATGAAGAGCACGGAGAACAGTCCTATACTAAAGGAACCCAAGGCTCCGAAGATATGATTCAAAAAGTCTGGAACAGCCTTATAATCGATCTTAGAGAGCCAATCCATTTCTTCCAATGAAGACAGGATATCAATGCCTTTGGCAGAGAAGTAGTCATTAGCTTGATTAAAGAGCGATTCAAAATTACTCTGTAAGCCATTCATATTCAATAATGAAAGGTTTTTACTTTGCTTAGCAATTAGCGGAATAAAAAGCGACATGATTCCCAAAAAGACCCCAAACATCAGCGTAATGGTGGTAATTACCGCCAAGGTATTTCCAAAACGCAGGCGTCTTCTTAAAAAGACCACGATAGGCCTTCCGATTAAAGTAATCACTGCCGCCAAGCAGATATAGACCAAAACCGATCGAATTTGATACAAAAACCAAATAAGCACGGCTATAGCGACCAGTATTCCTATTGCGCGTAAAATTCCATTGGATATGGTCTTGGAGGTCATTTAAGTCAGTTTGATGAATTAAAAGTAGGCATTTAACAGCGCAACTACAAAAGCTTTTGAGTGAGCACATGTAGC
>NZ_JABSPU010000113.1 GCF_013214815.1 Gilvibacter sp. | reverse complement strand
TTTCGTATATGCATTATCTTTCAAAAAAGAAAAGACCGTTCACGTGTGACGGCCTTTTCTCCCAGCTTATTTGGTATGGGTAGCTGGCAAACCCGACTTACTTCGCATTTCTGCTCCGTATATGGACGCCCCTTATTCCTTCGATCAGGTTGCTCCTCAGCAGAGCCTGTCTAACAGCTTCAGGGCCGCATAACGAATATAGTCATTCTGCTTTGGTTTGGCAAATGCCTCAAAAAACCTTCTTTTCGATTTTAAAGCCTTGTGAGGCGGATTGAATTTCTAGCACCCCCTATCCTAGTAAGATCGGCTAGACCACATTAACAAGTAGCCAGAAGCCGAAAAATTGCTGCTTTAGAGTATGAACAGAGATGGATGCTAGAAGGGGTGGAATACTTACTGCAAAACTGCAAACAGTTTTTACTGCGAATTTAAATCTTTCTCAACGAGATCGAGAACATAGTCTTTGATTGTCGTTTGTAGGGAGAATACACGCATTTTCATACGCATATGCTGATCGGCTGGGACATCTATTGTTATACGTTTCGTTCCCCCACCTTTTGACTTGTGGATTTGCTCAATAATTTTTTGTTCTTCTTCCCTGCTATCAGGGCTTTGCTTAATGACTTCTTTTTTACTTCCGAGCTTTCCCAGGTTTATTTGCTTTTTCGCCATAGTTACCCTACTAAATTAAGAACTGAGGCCGTTTCTAAAACCTCATTTGTTAAGTTAATCATTTCCTGACGCGCTTTATCCGTATTATCTCCGGTGGCTTCATATACGCCTAATCCCTCAACACTGGCTTCATTGTAGATCGTTCGTGATCCGATTTGGATTTTCAAAAATGGTATGTCGTAGGTTTCTTCTAATGTGGTCTTAATCCCTCTATGGATAATTTTTCTTTCATCATATTCATTCAAAAGAAAATAGGCGGGAATTTCTCCTTTCATTCCCACAGCATCATTATACCGAGATAGAAATTTATCCATTGTACGAAAATCCTGAGCAGATGGCCTTAGAGGGATGATAATTAAATTGGCATTCACAATGATACTCGTAGTCATCGCTGATAACGAAGGTGTCCCGTCTACCAATACAATCTCATAATCTTGATGAAGGCTTTTGACAGCTTTGCTAAACCCCTTTTGTTCTACGGCACCAACTACAGTGATATTAGGTAAGTCTTCATCCCTGGCACCATTCCAACTCATGGAATTTTGGTTTTCATCTGTATCAACAATACAGACCTTATACCCCATGTGAGCAAGGCATACGGCTAGATTTTGGGTAATCGTTGATTTTCCCACACCGCCTTTTAGATTTGTTATCGCTATAATCATGTGCTTTTGTTTCTGCTATTGCTGTCCGGTAATATATCTCATTTTAAGCATAGTATAAAAGCCTTTGCAGTAAAAGTGTTAAAACTGCAAAGCGTACATACTGCAATACTGATAAACTTTTTGCAGTATTGCAGTATATTTCTATTTTTACTGCTGTTCAACAACGCTTAACGGATAGTCGTTAAGCGTATCATTATTAAACGTAACAGCCCTTATTATGGCCGGAGATAGCAAACCAAACGGCAAACCCGTTGCCTACTACATTGAATGGAGCTATGTACAGGCTCGATCCTTTGTTCTTAATTTTCTAGCCCTTGGCACTATGTTGATGTTCTACCGTGTTGGAACAATGATTGCTGAAACGGGCTTTCCTGATCTGGCTTTTATGCTCTGGATCATGCGCGGGGTTATGGTCGGCGTTGCTTACTACGCCATTGATTGGGGATTGAAGATTATTCTGACCGATGCAAGTGCTACCGCTGCCCCACCCTCTCATGTCAAAGATATTTCCGGTAATAAGATCGAGCCGCAAAAGCGTCAATCGGGCTATCTATGGCGTGTTGCGTTCTTTGCTGTGTTTATCACTACAGGGATTAGTCTGACATCAAACTTTTTCGTTTCTGCCGATCTTTCTGGAGAAAGCCATCTACCGCAGTATCTACAGACCTTGGAGCGTGAAACCCTGCGTGATAGCACAATGAAGATGCAAGCCTTTAATTTGCTGGAAGCGGCCCCTGCCCTCCAAAGCCAGATGCTTCGTGAGGCCCGGTCACAAGCCAAAGCCCTTCTAACCAAGGCGATCAATTCCGGATCTGCGTCATGGAAACGTGATTATTATGCCCATAGAGACAAAGCAGAAGCATGGTTTTGGACGTGTACCGCTTGCCCCAGGGAATATAAATCTTACCGAGGGCGCATCATAGCAGCCATTGCTGAAGGAGAACAGATCATCGCAGAGGCTGGAGGGTATACTCAGAGTATCACGGCCAGCCTCTCTCCTACCCTCTCACGTGAACTTGCCCAGGATAGCACCATGATCGAGGTTAAGAACGCTGTGTACCAGCTAGAGGCCGAACGTAAGGCCAGAGAGAAGACGATTAATATTGTTTTGATGATTATGACCCTTGCCGGAGCGATACTGGCTCTGGCACTCACATGGTTGCTTAAGAAGCACCGATTATACAACGGTCAACTTATAAACGATAATCCCGCACGGTTCCTCATGGTGGCTACGGATATAGGCAACCGTTTACGACGCCTGTTCTCGGATGTGCTCTATAGTCTCACGTTTCACCAACACGAACGCCTTTTAAAGCACGGATGGATCATTTCTTACACGGTTGAAGAACAGAACGTAACGGCTAGCTTGCACGCTACCGTTCATAATCATAAAAGTTGCGAATGGTGCGATAAACGGCTTATCGGAAAGCGATCCGATGCCAAATACTGCTCAGATGATTGTCGGGTGAAGTCAAACGCGGAGAAACGTGCAAGCCGTAGTAAAACAGCTTGATGGCAATAAAAAGAATATTTTTTAGCAGTATATACTGCAATCAGTTTAAACTGCAAAACGGCAATCAGGCTTAGCCCAACAAATAGCAAATATACTTGCTTCAAGCAGACCAGTTTGATATACTGGTTTTAATGAAGGAGAGCATCATGGAAACCATTGGATCATTCAAAGCAAAAACTCATTGGTCGGCATTGCTGGATAAAGTAGCGCTAGGGCAAGAGATCATTATTACAAAACGGGGTAAACCTGTTGCGCGATTAATTCCTGAGATCATAGACGATAACGATGATATCAATAGAGCTATTGAGGACCTTAAGACCTTGCGAAAAGGTGTCACCCTTGAAGGTATAAGCTGGAAGGCTTTGCGTGACGAGGGCCGCTTATGACCGATTTGGTACTGGATTGCTCAATTGCTGTAAGCTGGCTTTTTGAAGATGAAGCGAGTGAAACAACAGACAAGATTTTAGATATGGTCAGAGATAGGGGAGCGTGGGTTCCCAACTTGTGGCATTTAGAAGTGGTGAATGTGCTTATTCAAGCAAGCAAACAAAACCGGATACGCTATGCGTCCATTCCAAAACGGCTTGATGCGCTCTCTAAATTGCCAGTTAAAACGGATTTAGAGACGCATAGCCGCGCTTTTACAGATACCATTTATTTGGCTGAGGAACAAAAATTAACCTCTTATGATGCGGCTTATCTTGAACTCGCCTTTAGACGCACATTGCATTTGGCAACAAGAGACAAGGCGCTGCTAAAAGCTGCAAAGCGTTTGAATATACCTGTTTTGCTATAGGCATAGAGTGAAATACAAAGAGATGAAGCAGTATATACTGCAATCAGTTTTGCAGTATTGTATTTGAACCGTCATCGTCAAAGATCGGCCTCACGGAAATTTCCGTCAAGAACATGCCTTGCGGTTTTGAATCTCTTTTGGGATTTATTCCCCGCAGCTTGCTGCGTAAAATATTCGCGTGAGCGAATATATTCATAAAAGTCATAACGTACCGGTATTGCTTTATCATTTGGTGTTGCCTGCGCAGTATCGTCGTGCGGTTTTCGATGAAAAAGTTGACGAAGTTCTGCGTGATGTTTGTCTTGAGATAGAAAAGCGTTATGAGATCAAGTTTTTAGAGATTGGCACTGATGAAGATCATGTTCATTTTTTAGTCCAGTCTGTACCGATGTATTCGGTTAAGAAAGTGGTTCAAATGATCAAGAGTCTGACGGCTCGAGAGATTTTTCGTTTGTGTCCATCAGTTAAGAAACAGCTATGGGGTGGTGAGTTTTGGACAGATGGTTATTTTGCTAGCACAGTAGGTAAGCATGGTGATGAAACCAAGATAGGGAAGTATGTAAGAGAGCAGGGAAAG
>NZ_JABSPU010000112.1 GCF_013214815.1 Gilvibacter sp. | reverse complement strand
GGGTTTTAGAAGCTTTGGATGCATTGGAGTTGCAGGAGGTATTTGCCTTAGTGGGCGGTTCTGTAGGCGGATGTTTGGCTTGGCAGATCGTTGCTTTACGTCCAGACTTTGCCAAACACTTGATTCCTGTGGCAGCGCATTGGAAGGCCAGCCCCTGGGTGGTAGCACAAGGGATGATTCAAGACAGGATCTTGTCCAATTCCAAAGAGCCTATTGCAGATGCAAGAGCCCATGCGATGACTTTTTATAGAAACCCGAGTGCTTTCGCAGTAAAGTTCAATCAAGATGACAGTTTAGAAGCAGCAGCTTCTGTTTACGACTGGTTGAATTATCACGGAAAGACTTTAGAGAATCGTTTTGCTCTAGCGGCCTACAAATTCATGAATTGGTTGCTGACCACTCATGATATTACTGCAGGTGGGACTTCTTTGGAACAAACCCTTAAAGCCTTTACAGGAACCTTGCATTTGGTTGGGATTCATGAAGATTTACTCTATGCCCAACGCGACATTAAGCAAACCTTTTGGGTGGCTCGAGAATTGGGCACTCCAGTACATCATTACACCTTGATCTCTGATCAGGGGCACGATGCATTTTTGATCGAACAAACCCAACTCAGTGGGTTGCTGGCTTCAGTATTTGCGTCTGCATCCTTAAAAGAAAACAGTTATGAGCTTAGTTAATGCCCCCGAAAATATATTGATCCCGACGGCAAAGATCGATCTGGATAACATCAGAAATAAACAAATACATTTATTCATCATAGGACACGGTCAAGTGGGGAGTTTGTTGATCGATCAATTGATCGCTGAACGAGAGAACCTGAAAAAACGCAGACGCATTGACCTTTCTGTTGTGGCCGTTGCGAATTCTACAACCGTAATCTTTGACAAGCAAGGATTACAGGAAGATTGGCGTGAGCGCAAGACAACCGAAGGAACTGGCTATACCATTCCAAAATTGATCCAGAAAGCCCATAACCACGGCTTGTACAATACTGTCATGGTAGACAACACGGCTAGTCCGAGTTTTGTTTTGAATTATCTACCCTTTATAGAGGCTGGATTCTCGTTGGTTTCTTCCAATAAAGTAGCCAATACTTTGGGGATGGATTTTTATACCTCCTTGAGAGAACGCCTGGCTAAACGCCAGCAGGACTATCTTTATGAAACCAATGTTGGTGCGGGTTTACCGTTGATAGATACTATAAAACTATTGCATCTTTCTGGAGAGAATATCACTCGAATCCGCGGAGTTTTCTCAGGTTCACTCAGCTATATTTTTAATCGATTTAGTGCAGAGAAAGTTCCGTTTGATAAGGTGCTTCAGGCTGCAATAGATCAAGGTTATACAGAGCCTGATCCAAGGGAAGATCTTTGCGGAAACGACGTGGCGCGAAAACTATTGATCTTGGCTAGAGAACTTGCCTTGCATTGTGAGTTTGAAGAGGTGGCTGTTGAAAATCTAATTCCTGGACATTTAAGAGAAATAGGAACTGATAAATTCTTGTCAAAACTCAAGGCTCTAAATGCCCATTTTGAAGGGGTTAAATCTTGCTGTGCTCCGGATGAGGTTCTGCGCTATGTCGCTACTTTAGAAGGAGATTTAGCTGATGATTTTGGCGCGCAAATGCATGTGCGTTTGGAGGCTGTGCCAAAGCAGAGCATTTTAGGGCAATTGGGCGGAAGCGATTCCATTTTTGAGATCTATACAGAAAGCTATGGAGAACATCCGATTGTTATTCAAGGAGCAGGGGCAGGGCCTAAGGTAACTGCTCGCGGGGTCTTTGGTGATATTCTACGTATAAGCGAGCGAGTTTCTGCTTAACTTTGTTTTTTAAAATTAACGGTATGCAAGTAACCCTTCAACGCAAGAATAACGATTATTTGTTTCATGGAATTGGAAAAGCCGGTGTGGCGATCCCAATCGATAATACTTCAGAAGAGAATGCCCAAGGCGCAAGCCCGATGGAATTGCTGCTAATGGGGGTTGGTGCCTGCAGCGCTATTGATGTGGTTGCTATTTTAAAGAAGCAGCGCCAGCAAATCGATGACTATTCCATGGAAGTAAACGGTACACGTCACGAGGTAGAAGGCGCTAAGCCCTTCAAAGCCATGGAAGTAGTGATCAAGCTTAAAGGAGATATTGATCCTGCTAAGGCTTTGCGAGCTGCAGAATTGAGCTTTACTAAATACTGTTCCGTGTCTCTGACCTTTGAGCCGCAGGTGCCTGTTAGCTATCGCGTGGAACTCAATGGAAGTCCAATTCAAGAATAAAATTTACCTTTGAGAGTACAAGATGCTCTCTAGAAAAACCAAATACGGACTCAAGGCGCTCGCTTTTTTAGCGAAATGGCAGGACGATTCCCCTGTTCAGATTTCGGTTATTTCTGAATCTGAGAATATTTCGCAGAAATTTTTAGAGAGTATTTTACTCACTTTGCGCAAAGCAGGATTTCTCAGTTCTAAGAAAGGCAAGGGCGGAGGTTATTATTTGCTTAAAGAGGCCAGCGAGATCAAGATCGCCAGTGTGTATAGAATATTGGAAGGCCCCATTGCCATGGTTCCATGCGTGAGTTTGAACTTCTATGAAAAATGTGACGATTGCCCAGATGAAGAGGCCTGTAGCGTACACAGACTCATGATTCAAGTCCGTGACAATACCTTGTCTATTTTGGAAAATACTACCTTGGCCGACTTAATTTCAAAAGAATCCATTTAAGATTTTTTATTCTTGTAAATAGGTTTAATTTTGTAAACTCTACTAATCCGATAGGGTAATTATATTTATGAGTTTGATAACCCCAGATAAACTGGCTTTGTTCAATCAGAATCTATTGCATGAATCTCCACAAGCCATCGTGGAATTTGTTCTGGGATTAAGCAGCAGCCCTATACTCACCACCAGTTTTGGGAAGTACTCAGAACTGCTTTTGCATCAAGTACTTCAAAAGGCCCCAGAGATTAGCGTCCTTTGGGTAGATACTGGCTATAACACTCAAACAACTTATGAGCATTGTAGCCGCCTGTGTGATAAGTATCAAATGAATCTGCATACAGCAAGACCAGAATATACCAGAGCACACAGTGAATACCTTTGGGGTGAACCAGGTTTGGAAAACCCCAACCATCTTAAATTGACCCAAATTCTAAAGTTGGAGCCGATCAATCGGGCCTTTGAGCAATTAAAGCCTGATCTTTGGTTTACCAATATTCGCAGAGGGCAAACACAGTTTCGCGATCAATTGGACGTGCTCAGTTTGAGTCCGCAGGGAATCCTCAAGGTGAGTCCATTTTTTCATTGGAGTGATGGTGAGCTGGAAGTCTATGCCCAAAAGCACGGTCTGAAACTCAATCTGGATTATCAAGACCCAATTAAAGCCTTGTCTAAAAGAGAATGTGGAATTCACTTTTCAAATTAATGCGCCCTGTTGTATTTTTAAGGAGTGAAAAAAATTCCATTGCAACAGGATCTTCAAGCGGCCGTTGATACGGTAAGGCCTATCGTGCATAGAACAGCTGTTCTGCAGTCGCGCATGCTCAATGATATTTCAGGAGCCGACATCTACTTTAAATGTGAGAACTTTCAACGCATGGGCGCTTTTAAAATGCGCGGAGCGGTGAACGCAATCGCACAGCTCTCAGAGGCTGAGCGAGCCAAAGGAGTAGTCACCCATTCCAGCGGAAACTTTGCCCAAGCAGTCTCCTTAGCTGCTGCAGAATTAGGCGTACCCGCATATATTATAATGCCCAGCTCTGCGCCAGAAGTCAAGAAAACTGCAGTCATCGGTTATGGCGGAAAAGTTTTTGTTTCTGAACCCACGTTAGAGGCCCGTGAGGCTATGGCTGCAAAGATTCAAGCCGAGACAGGAGCTACCTTTTTGCATCCTTCCAACGATATTCCCGTCATTTTGGGGCAGGGCACTGCGGCTGTTGAATTGTTAGAGGATCATCCGGATTTAGAAGTATTGCTTACACCCGTTGGTGGAGGAGGACTGTTAGCCGGAACTGCATTAGCCGGACATTATTTTGGTTCCAACTGCAAAATTTTTGCGGGAGAACCTATGAATGCGGATGACGCCTACAGGTCCTTAAGAAGCGGTAAAATAGAAACCAATGAGTCGACTGATACCGTCGCTGACGGACTGCGCACGCAATTAGGTGACAATAATTTTCCGATTATTCAAGAGCTGGTCACAGACATCATTCGCGTGGAAGAAGAAGAGATAATTGCCGCTATGCGACTCATTTGGGAGCGGATGAAAATAATCATCGAGCCCTCTTGCGCCGTGCCTTTTGCGGCAGTTCTAAAAGAGCCAGAATTATTTGCAGGAAAGAAGATCGGAATTGTGCTTTCCGGCGGAAATGTGGATCTGGGTAAT
>NZ_JABSPU010000111.1 GCF_013214815.1 Gilvibacter sp. | reverse complement strand
ATCGGTATCTGCGGATGGTATAGTTCAAAGTCGAATTTACCCGCGCTTTTCTCACTGGGTACAAAGGCGACTGCCAAACCAGAACCGTTGGTGTACTTATACACATTCCCTTTAAAGTGTTCCAAGGCAACTGGATTGGCTCCTTTAATTTCTCTAAACAAAGTATCGTTGCGCTTAACAATAGCTACCTCGGTACTTGATTCTAGCAAATAGGTGCCTAAGATGGAACTTTCTTTGGGTTTGGCCCCAATAGTCTCTGGCATGCTTGGTGAGGCGACTCCTTGTTCTTGAGGACCGTAAATGGTTTCTAAAACTTGCATTGCCAGATAACTCGCGTCCACAATTCCGTTATTCATAACAAATACAGACAATTGATCTTGTGGCAAACGCGCTACATGAGCTCCGTAAGCCCCAGTCGCCCCAGAATGATAAACCATAGGCTGACCGTTAAAACTGCCTTGTTCCAAGCCGTAACTGTAGCCTGTTGGTGAAAGATCCAAAGCCTGCTGAGTAGTTGCCTTCCAAGAGTTTTGATCTGCAAGCACTGCAGCTTGGATCTGCTTCTCATAGTTGAGCATATCGCCTAAGGAAGTATAGAGAAAACCATCTCCGTGAAGATCTGTGATCATAGGATAGATCTGCCAGCGGCCATCCCCCCAATTGGCGTAAGCCGTTGTTTTATTAGGGATGACCTCCATATAATTGTCTGAAAATTGGGTGTGATTCAGTCCAATAGATTGAAACCAAGTTTTGGAATAATCGGCAAAGGATTCTCCTGTGACTTTAGCGACAACAGCAGCCAGTACAATATATCCGCTGTTGCTGTAGGTATAATCACTCCCTGGTTTAAAATTGAGCGTTTGTTGTTTTTGCAGCATCTTTAGAACAGTCTTGTTACTCAAGCCCTCGCGTCTCCACCAAGGGTTTCGCTGTACTGCCATCAGATCACAATAATCTCTTATCCCACTGGTATGAGTGAGTATCTGCTCCAGAGTAATAGGGGCTTTGATATTAGCGTATAAATCAGGCAAATAAGTTCTTAGATCGTCTTGAAGATTGAGTTTTCCTTGCAAACTAAGGTCAACAACCATAGCGGCAGTAAACTGTTTGGCTACGGAGGCAATATTGAAAACCGACTGCTCCCCTACAGGGATTTGGTATTCCAAATTGGCAAAGCCTGCATAATGCTCAAAGACCACCTCTCCTTTATATACAACACCAACAGCAACTCCAGGAGTGTCATCCCCGATCTGTTGATCTATTAAAGATTGTAAGGCTGCTTGGTCAATTTGCTGGGCATAGAATAGGCCCGTAACAGTTAAAAATAGGCTTAGTAAAAGGTGTGTTCGTTTAGTCATGATGATGAATTTTACCCAAATGTAAGGATTTGAATTTGATCGAACTAGCTCCATCAGACGAATGGGCCTATAGCCCGATGAATGGTCCGGGCACGTTCGTCGGCTTATAGGCCCGCTGGTCGGTTTGTACTTTTATATGTCTTAAACCCACCACATATTTGCCTTGTCAATCAAACATCAGCATTATGAACAATTCAATCAAAATACGAATTTCACTACTCCTCATCCTTTTGAGCTGTAGTTTGCTCAAGGGCCAAAATCTGGAGCTTAGCGGACAGCTAGTAGATCCAAATCAGCAACCGGTGGCTTTTGCAACTACCTACCTTTACAAAGCGCAAGACAGCACTTTGGTAAAAGCCACCATCACTGATGCGGATGGCTTCTTTTTAATTAAAGAGTTGCCAAGTGACCGATACTATATTGCGCTCAACAGCTTGGGATTTGCTCCTTACCAATCCGAAGCATTCAACTTAGCGCGTAACTTAAAGCTACCGACCATCCGTTTAGAGGAAGCCGCAGAAGCTTTAGATGAGGTTACCATTATTGCTGAAAAGCCCATTGTAGAAGTTTTAGCGGACAAGACCGTATTTAATGTGGATAAGACCATCAATGCCACAGGGAGTACCGGTTTTGAATTGCTTAGGAAAGCGCCGGGTGTGCTCATAGACAATAACAACAGCATTATTGTAGAAGGAAAAGCCGGCGTGCAGATCTATATTGACGGAAGACCTTCTGTGCTGGCCGGCCAAGATTTGGTGAACTATTTAGAAACCCTGCAATCCACAGATATTGAATCTATAGAGATCATTACCCAACCTTCCTCTAAATACGAGGCTGCAGGAAACGCAGGTATTATTAACATCATCCTTAAGCGCAACAAAAGCTTAGGTACCAACGGCTCTTTGACCTTAGGCTATATTCAAGGGAAGTTCCCGCGGGTGAACAGTTCTATTAATTTGAACAACCGCGGTAAAAAGACCAACCTCTACGGTACATACAGCAATCGCTTTGGAGATGGTTTTGGTTTTATTGATCTGTTTAGACGTCAGAACGGAACCACCTTTGATCAGCGCAGCACAATGGTGCTAGATATCAACAACCACAACATCAAAACAGGTTTTGACTATTACATCAACGATAAACATACGCTGGGCGTGCTTTTCAATGCCAACTTCAGCAATGTGATCAACAGAACCGACAGCCGCACGCCCATCATTCCAGGAGGACAAACCATGCCGGTAGAGGTTTTGATCGCTCAGAGTAACTCAGACAATGTATCGTCCAATCTCAATGGTAACCTCAACTACAAATACAAAGACACCATTGGTCGTGAATTCACGGTAGATCTCAACTATGGAAATTTTTACAGCGATCGCAATAACTTTCAACCTAACTTCTACCTCAATGGTGCAGAAGAAGATACGCTGAGCGAATCCATTGCGCGTTTTATTACGCCGATTCAGATCGATATTCTGGCGGGACAAGTGGATTACGAACAGCCACTTATGGGTGGAAAACTCGCTGCAGGAATTCGCTATTCTTATGTTAAGACCAACAATGTGTTTGACTTCTTTGATGTGGTGGACGGACAAGAGATCCTCAACCTGGAACAAACCAACACCTTTGATTATACGGAACAAATCAACGCCGGCTATTTGAATTACAACATCCGTTGGGACAAATGGAATCTGCAATTAGGCCTGCGGGTAGAACAAACCATCTCCGAAGGAGACTTGACCTCTGCCCAAGACAACGCCAATGATTTGGTGGAACGCAATTATACCGATTGGTTCCCGAGTGGTGGCTTGACCTACCAACTCAACAGAAAGAACAGTTTTGCCTTAACCTACAGCCGTAGAATCCAACGCCCGACCTATCAAAGTTTAAACCCTTTCCAATTCAAAATTGACGAGCTGACATTTAGACAAGGGAATCCCTTCTTGCAGCCGCAGTACACCAACAACATCAAACTATCACATACGTATAATTACCGTTTGACCACCTCCTTCACATACACTTATATTTCTGACTTCTTTGCTCAGGTTACTGAGGCTTTGGGAGAGGATCAAAACTTCATCAATCAGCGTAATGTGGCCAACCAACGGGTGTATAATCTTGGAATCTCCTACCCTACGCGAATTAACGATTGGTGGAGCATTTACTTCAGTGTCAACGCTTTTAGAAGTGAATATGAAGCCACCTCAGAAGATTTCTTAGCGGTAAGTCAAAATACGCTGAGTTTCTACGGACAGAACACCTTTAAGTTACCTGCGGATTTCACCTTTGAAGTTTCGGGTTGGTTTCAATCGCCTTCTATTTGGGGTGGAACTTATCAGACCCAAAGTCTTGGTTCTTTAGATGTAGCGCTGCAGAAGAAGTTCTTTAACGACAAATTGACCTTGCGAGTAGCGGGTAGTGATATCCTCTTTACCTCCCCGTGGCAAGGAGTTACCGAGTTTGGAGACTTGATCATTGACGGTAGCGGAGGTTCAGACAGCAGACAGTTCAGACTCAGCTTGAATTACAACTTCGGGTCTGACGAGGTCAAAAAGGCACGTAAAAGAAAAACGGCCATTGAAGACGAATCGGGCCGCATCGAAAATTAATCATCAAAAAACGACAATCATGAAATTCATCATTACAATTACATTAATACTCTCAGCCCTACTGGCGCAGGCGCAGGACAATTATTTGACCATTGTTAGATCAGACAAGGCTTTTGACCAAGTGACCTATCCACCCAATACCCGCTTTGAACTCAAAGATGCTCAGGGACAAATCGTATTTTCAGATAAAAGTCCTTTAGGAACTTTTGAAATCACGGAAGTCTATGAACTGTCCGTCTATCCAGATTACAAGGATGAACCAGACCATTTTACCTTAAAAACCGGACAACTGCAACTCAACAAAGCGGAGCGTCTCAGAGTATCGCGTTCTTCCAGTGATTGGGGATATATATCCTCCGGAGTAACTGTAGAAAAAACCCTCAAGCCTTCACAACGTAATTACGGTTTGCAAAACGTCACCTTGAATTTCAGCAACGGCGTGGAGTTCACC